>CAIOZP010000278.1 GCA_903862805.1 uncultured Fibrobacterota bacterium | reverse complement strand
GCTGAATCGAAGGGGATGGTGTTGATCAGGCCGAAGGCTCCGGTATAATCGGCAGCAATATTGATGAAGCTCGTCCTGTGAAGGTCGCGCATCATGCTCAATTCCTTGCCGGCTCCCTGCCTTGTGACCCACGAACGATACATGACGAGCTCTACAGCCGCAATGGCTCTTCCTGCTGCTGCCTTTTCAACCGTGTCAACACTGAACTCGATTAGCCCCCGGCCAATTCCCATGTGTCAACAGAATGAAGAGCCGACCTCGAAGATATCGGAGCCACCGCTTCCGCTTTCTGCACTGGTTTTAGAATACACCGAGGATTGGGTCATGTGCCAAGCACCGGAATCAAGACTGCCGTGGATAAATAGTGTGTCAAGGCTGCCTGCACCTGCCATCTTGATGATCGCTGCGATGGCCAGCGCCGAAATCCTGCTGATATTTGACATGATTACCTCCTGCTCAATTTTCCCGTTCTACCCAAGACTAATTTACCAACTTTATGGGCCTCAGTTGCATAATAAGAAAACGACTGTTCACGGAAATGAACGTATCCATCATACGGGGGATATGGTCGAGAGTCGATAAAAAACTGCCGGACATTTCTGCACGGCAGTTTTCAAAAAGTCATTGGGTAGCGATCAGATTATCTTGTGCTGTTTATCATTACAGGAACAGATTTTTCAAGTCCGTCGTGACGAAGAATAGCATACAGGAAACCTTTCGACATTTCTTTGGATAGATTGCCCAGATCAACGAATGATTCGCCTTTTGTCAATTCGGTCGAAAAGATCCTGCGTCCTGCTGAATTCACAAGTTCGAGCCTTCCGCCATTGACGAGATTGCTGCCAAGATTGATCCTCATCTGCGAGCGATTGAAAATCATTGCGGAAGTCACATTTGTCGAGAGAGACTTCCTGGCAACCCCAACATTCCCCGGAATGCCCATATAAACCTGGATATTTCCGGCGCACATCCCGTTGTTCGTATCGGCGATGATATCGTTGGTACCGTCTCCGTTCCAGTCGGCAATCTCAAAACGATTCATGAATTTATCGGATGTCAAATTGGTTGTCCCATCACCTGATTTGATATGCACTGAATCAGCAAATAACGGACTCCCCATCGTCCCGACGTTCATGTAGGCCGCGAATGTCGCAGGGCCGGTGTAGTCGCCGGGATCTTTAACAACGATATCAAAGAGTCCATCGTTGTTGATATCTCCGACAGCAGCGGTCATGAATGCTGGTGACTCGATCGTATCTCCGTTTTGTTTGCAGATGACACCGGCAAAATGAAACTTGTACTGCTCCTTGGTACCGGTATTGAGATAGAGCAGCATGTGGCCCGGTCCACCGTACCCGTTGACATTCAGATACTGTGAAAGTGTCACGACAAGGTCGGGAAGACCGTCGTTGTTCCAATCGACAATCTGCGGTTCAGTGAAGGTGGCGAAATTACCCAATGAGTCACCGGGGATGGTACGCCCGCTGTCATCGACAAGTGTTCCGGAAGACGTGACATTACCCGAGTTGTCTCTCAGGAAGTACTTGACAGAGGTCGAATGCTCCCCGCAAACCACATCCGATATTCCATCGTTATTCAAATCCACCAACTGTGGACTGCCTACGCCGGAGCATCAGCCACCGGCTACATGAACCTCCGATTCGAAACCGGAGGTAAAATGCGGGCTCGTTTTGGTTCCATCATTCAAAAAGACGTTGAGATAGCCAACGCCGTCACTTATCCCCATATATCCCTCAAGGAGGTCGGGAAGACCGTCTCCGTTCCAGTCGAAGAATGTCGGTGAAGCACGCTCCCCTTCGCCACCATCAACGATGCTGATGAAATTTGTGCCACGGTCGAATGAGGCGACAACGGGTGTTCCGTTGAACTGGTTCGGCGCAGCACCGGCTCCAAGTGCACCAGCCAGACAAGCCGCCGCCGCAATGATATTCCGATTTTTCATGATCTCCCCTTGTAAATTCTAATCATTCACCAATATGATAACCATTATTGGAGCATTTATCATCCACTATGAAATCTGCGTGTTCACGGAGAGGAACAAATGCGTTTACCAGATGATTGTCTTAACTGAAGGCAACGCCATTTGCCCTGTACCATCGATGCATTTCAAAAGATAAGCGCCTTTGGCGAGACCTGTCAGATCAATAGATACACTGTCGGACTGAGACATTCCATTTGCAACAGCAGCGCCATTCATTTCATACAATGAATATCCGAATGAACTATTATTGACATAATGCAACTCGATACGGTTTCCGCTTTGACTAACCTTGATAACTCCCGTTCAAACATGTGAACATCATTGTCGCGGCTAAAATTAATGAGACCATTTGGCATCCTAAACAGGGTAACACTCGCAGTGACGGTTAATAGATATCAGTTCGTTTCTCTGTAGCCAGATCACAAT
>CAIOZP010000277.1 GCA_903862805.1 uncultured Fibrobacterota bacterium | reverse complement strand
TCATACGATGAAACAAAAGGGAATTGGACAGATATTCTTATCCGTGATTTAGAAAAAGGCGTTGAATACAAATTCGATTCAAGTAATTTGGTTCAAAGTCATTATCGGCCATTTTTTAAACAGCACTTTTATTTTTCACGAAATCTTAATGAGCGTGTTTATCAAATCCCGAAACTATTTCCCACACCCGAATCAAAAAATCTCGTAATTTGCGTTTCAGGAGTAGGTGTAACAAAGGATTTTTCGGCAATTATATCTAATAATATTCCGGACTTGGAACTTATCGGTAAAAGCCAATGTTTCCCTTTGTACTACTACGAACGCCGCGAAAAATCAAACATCAACCTCTTCGACACCGCCGAATCCGGGGACAGCGAATATGTCCGTCGTGACGGCCTCTCCGATTTCATCCTCACCCGCGCCCAAAAAACCTACGGCATAAAATCCATTACCAAAGAAGACATCTTCTATTACGTCTATGGCTATCTCCACGCCCCGGCCTATCGCACCACCTTTGCAAACGACCTGAAGAAGATGCTTCCGCGCCTTCCGCTTGTCGAGGATGTGCGCGATTTCTGGGCATTCAGCAAGGCGGGGCGGCAGCTTGCCGAGCTGCATATCAACTACGAAACGGTCAAACCATACAAGGGCGTAAAGGTAATCGGTGAAGAGAGCGGGCATTTCAAGGTTGACAAGATGCGCTTTCCCAAGAAGGATCAGAAAGACACGATTCTGTTCAACAGCTCAATCACGATTACAAACATACCGCTAAAAGCCTACGAATATGTAGTAAATGGCAAGAGCGCGATAGACTGGATAATGGAGCGGTATCAGATTACAACGCACAAAGAGAGCGGTATAAAGAACGATCCGAACGATTGGGCACAAGAGGTGGGGAACCCGCGGTATATCCTCGATTTGCTTTTGAGCATTGTAAATGTGAGTATGCAGACGGTGGATATTGTGGCGGGCTTGCCGGTGGTGAGGTTTGATTGAGGGGTGAGGGTAATGTATATTCGCCTTCAAGCCGATTTTTGCCTTTTTCAAGGTGGAGAAAATGAGCCCAAACGAAAAGACACTTATGAACGCTACTGAACTTGAATACCGCATTGAAGGGCCTCAGTCTGTTGATGAAATCCTGCATGAGGTTGTTCAGAGAAGCGCTTTCATGCTTGGGTTTAATGCCGGACACGCGCAAGGCTTGGATGAAGGTGAATCGGCGGCGTTTGAAAAGGCCATTGCTACTATACAGAAACGTGTGACTGATTATCTGAATGAAGTCACAGAGCTTTCTAATGAATTGAATAAATGTGTTGTTGATTCGCCTGTCGGTATCAAGATTGAGTCATTCCGTTCAAGGCTTGATATTTTGACTTGGAATTTCTTTCTGTTTGTGGTGCTTGACGAATGCACGTTTGAAAAGGAATTGGAGTTCGGCAAAATGGTTGCCGAGTTTGAAAAGAAGAAACTTGTAGATGAACAAATCAGCGTAGAGATAATGTACGGGGCAAAATCGGAAAGTTTCGATATGGCTTCGTTGAAACGTGATTATCCATTTGCGATTCGGGTGTGAACCATGCCCGCCGATCAACACAGACTCGCACACGCAAAACACAATATAGATTTCCTGAAAACTATTTATTGCACACCCGATTTTCACGACTGGAAAGTGACTGCGGCTTTTTACTCGTCGGTGCATTTGATTGAATATCTGATTTCAGTTCGCGGCTCGGTAGTCTTTGAAGGCAGGACGGTATCGGCTCAATCTTCCGATGACGTTCGTGGGCAGCTTGACAATCGTTCTACTCATCAACTCCGAAATCAGATAGTTTCGGGTGATTCCTTTTTCGTTTCAATCCATGCTCAATACAATCAGCTTTACAAGCACTGCTTGACTGCACGCTATAAACAATACTCTTGGTCTGAACAGAATGCAAAACTGCTTATTGCTACCACACTGAAACCGATTGTGAATTTTGTTTAGTCTAATTGTGGGCAGAAATTTGATATTTCGTTTCTGAGATAATTCCATTATGAGTGACAATTTCACATTTCGAGTAATATGGTCGGAAGATGATTCAGAATACGTCGGGCTATGTGAAGATTTCCCAAACTTGAGCTATCTTGATAAATCATCGGAAAAGGCACTTGTCGGCATTCGGAACTTGGTAGCGGAAACGGTTGCCGATGAAACACGGAAGCATCCGTTTTTCAGTTCCCGCAATGACAAGGAAGACGGCTCCTACGAAGATGTAGAAGTGACTTTGAACCATTTACGCGGCGGACGTTTCGACGCTGTTTGATGCCTCTTGCCTCGGCAAATGCGAAACACTTCAAGTTCATCCCGGCGATTGACCTTAAAACACTCAGGGTTTGAATAAGGGTGTTTTGGCAATTGCGGGAATGACCGAAATTGATTAGATTGTATTCCGTCAATAACCGCGAAAGTGAGCTATGAAACGCAATAAAAGCACTTCCATTCAGACAAAGAAGCCCCGTAAAAAG
>CAIOZP010000276.1 GCA_903862805.1 uncultured Fibrobacterota bacterium | reverse complement strand
GTCTGTCAATATTCATAAACGTGTGTTTGTCAATCGACGAAGAATCCTTCCATCAGACATTGATCATTGGCTTCGCAGAACGGAATCATCCGAAAGAAAATCTCTTGGAGACAGGTTGCGAACTTTGCTTGACGAAAAGGGAATGAAGTCTGTTGAAGTTACAATGCGTTCAGCATTGCAATACAAGGATGTCGAGTGGAAAACAACCGTTGGGTTCTTTGTAGGCAAGCGCAAATAATTCCCGTTTGTAAATCAGTCAAAAATCGACCCGACCGTTCCACGCTTTTTGGCTCCTGAGCCGCTGCGACTGCTTCTTTCGCTTGGGCTACCATCATCATCACGATGAAAAATGTTTCGCACCGCACGCATGGTCATGTTGTGATCCATGTCGAAAGTCGGATTAACAAATGTCCCTGACAGAACACCCTTGGCAGATTTGCGGCCATCAGGTTCGGTGTTTAGCGAGCCCCACACGAGTGGTGTCACGTTTTCCTGATATGCGGTATCAAAGACACAATTGAGCGCGAAGCTGAACGATCCGTCGGCAGGATGGAGTTTTCCCGCCGCGTCAAGCTGAAGCGGATCACCTTTGCAATGAATCGTATCGACAAGCACAGTACCTTTACTTATCCTTCCGTTTGCTTTGAACTCATTGAAGGTCATGCTTTTGAGGCCCGACAAAGCACCAAGCAGAAAGAGGTTTTTAATTACAGGAAGTTCGCTTGCATACACTCTCTTGAGCCCGACCGAAACTGTTCCCGCTAATGCCGAAAATTCCGGCTTCGATGGAACGAGTCTTAATTCGGCGTTTGCTTCACCCTTCATTATCCCGCCAAGTCCGGTTGCCCTATACAGATTTTCAACATTCATATCCGCCACAGACACCGACGTGGCGCCGAGCTTCATTCCCGCAATGTCAAGCGAAGTGTTTCCGCCGATTCGGCCACAGAAAAATTTAGCTTTCACATCGCCAATAACAAGTATCGAATCCTTTGAAGAAATCTTCATGGAAACATTTTCGGCTCTCATTTTGTCAACGCCAAGTGATGCGGCCTTGAAAGTTCCCTTCACATCAAACCTGTCGTCGAGTTCCAGATCCAGATTCGCTTCGGCACGATTTGCTGTAAGGGGCCATGGAGCAATTCCACTTACAACAATTTTCGCATTTGCAAACTTCATCGAACTTGCCTGATCGAGAATGGGAGAAAGATGCTTTAGTATCCGGCTGAATGAGGACATGGATTCACGAGGCTTTGGTGTGGTTTCGTCGTCGATTTCTGCAACATGTTTTCTGGAAGTAGAATCAAAAAGAAGAGATGCGATTGTTCCCGAATGTAGAAAAAGTCCGATCGAATTAAACGTTAAATGCAGTGAAGGAAATGTTCCCTTTATGTCAACGTCACCATCGAGAGGAACCGTAGTGGAAAGTTTGTCTAAAGTCAAACCGCCAAGCAACGAGGCTCGCACTCTGTCAAGCGAACAGGCTTTGACTCCGGCACGGTTCATTACATGCTTGACGATCTTTGTGCCATCCGGAACCGGCCATTGCGCCGTGAGCACAAAGAAGAGACCGATCGCAACAAAAGCGACAATCGCAATGCGCCTGTGAGCCTTGAACCATCCGAGAATATCCATCGGGAAAATATCCATTGAAGTTTCCTTTATCAGTTCATTTACGCCCGATGCGATCTGACCGAAGGCACCGGCAAAAGATCTCACACATCAAGTCTTCGATCTAATTTATTTTCAAACCGACAAAATGAGCAAAATCGGCAAAGAATTCATAGAAAAAGAAGATGGCGCACGAGCATCGAGATCAGTTCTCGTTGTAAGTCGCGACACCTCGCTCATCGGCAGTATCAGCGAGTCGATCGGACTCAAACACATCGACCTACACATCGCCGATGATCAGGCCGAAGCCGTTGGCTTGCTCGAACAGAACGACTGCGACATCGCCGTGATCGACATCGAGACGATTCCTGGTCAGGAACTCGATCTCGTCTCGTGGATCAAGATGCGACAGATCCGCACAGAGGTTGTGGTGCTCGCCGGACTGCACCAACTCGTTGTCGCACGCTCGGCAATGAACAGCGG
>CAIOZP010000275.1 GCA_903862805.1 uncultured Fibrobacterota bacterium | reverse complement strand
GACAGACCTGCGATAAACATACGACGCGATTCGGCGGTGGTAGAACCGGTGGTCTTGCGCACTCTTTGGCTTTGTTCTTTCGCTGACGGGCCGGTTTCGGCAGAACCGTTCTCACCTTGGTACTTTCTGATTTCCTCGATAAAGAGCTCGCCGAACCGTTCGAGTTTCATTGCGCCGACACCCGACACCGAAAGCATTGCATGTTCGGTCTGCGGTTTCTTTTCGCTCATTTCCAAAAGCGTTTTATCGGAGAAAACGACATAGGGCGGGACGCCTTGCTCAGTTGCAATTTTACGGCGAAGTGCGCGGAGCCTTTCAAAAAGTTCGTTGCCTTTGCTCATACCGCGTCGAGGCCTGCGCGGGGCTTTCGCATTTGTCAATACCGCAACAGAGACCTTCGCATCACCTTTGAGAATCGGTCTTGCCGCTTCGCCAAGCGAGAGCGTCTGGTATTTGCCATCAGCAACGCTCAGTGCATTAATGCCCACAAGTTCATCTGAAAGGCTTTGCCAGAATTCGCGAGACTTTTTAACGCCGATTCCCCAGACCGAAAGCGACTCGTGGCCGTTGGCTTTTGTGCGCTCGCTTGACAAGGCAAGAAGAACATCGATCACATACTGAGCACCATACCGTTCACCGGTTCGAGCCACCGCAGAAAGAAACATCTGCGCTTCGGTGCTTGCATCGGATCGTTCTATATCGCCGGTGCAGATGTCGCAGGCGCCGCATTTTTCGTGCGGATATTTTTCGTCGAAGTAAGCAAGGATCTGACGACGGCGACAGCGAACTGTTTCGGCATAGCGTCGCATTGCAGTCAGTGCTGCCGACTGTCGTGTGCGCTCGTTTTCGTCGGTGGCTTGATTGATAAAATAAAGCAGTTTAGGAATATCGCCGCGACTGTAAAACAGCACGCAATGAGCCGCTGCCCCGTCGCGTCCCGAACGACCTATTTCCTGATAATAACCTTCAAGCGTTTTGGGCAGATCGGCGTGGATAACGAAACGCACATTCGATTTGTCGATGCCCATACCGAAGGCAATTGTTGCAACTATGATCGAAACTTCGTCGCGATTGAAGGCTTCCTGATTTTTCTGGCGCGTTGCATCGTCGAGTCCGGCGTGGTATGGAAGTGCCGAAAAACCTTTGCGCGAAAGGTCTGCGGCGGTCTCTTCAACAGAGGCCCGTGATGTCCGATAGATGATCCCCGACTCATCGCAATGCTCAGCGCAAAATTCTGCGAGTTGAAAGTCGATGCGGGATTTTTCGCGCACGTCAATGAAAAGATTCGGCCGGTCGAACGATGCCCGATGAAGATATGGATCACGCAATCCGAGCGAACGGATAATGTCGTCCTGAACGCGTTTTGTTGCGGTGGCGGTGAACGAGGCAACAGGCACCTGCGGGAAATCCCGAACCAGCATCGAAAGGTTGCGATACTCCGGTCTGAAATCGTGTCCCCACTCCGAAACGCAATGCGCCTCGTCAACTGCGAACAATGCGATCTTGGCCTTTCGCATTATGTCAAGAAATCCTTCGTCGTTGAAACGCTCCGGTGCGACATAGAGCATGTCGAGACGGCCGCTTGCAAAATTCTGCGTGGTTTCTTCACGTAGTCGTGGCGACAGCGATGAATTCAGCAGCGCAGCTTTGATTCCATTTTCCTGCGCTGCATCGACCTGATCTTTCATCAGCGAAATGAGTGGCGATATTATAACGCCAGTGCCCTCTCGAATGATTGACGGAATCTGGTAGCAGATGGATTTTCCGCCACCGGTCGGAAGTATTGCGCAAATGTCGCGTCCGTCGAGCAGAGCCGAAATGATCTCGGATTGCCCAGGCCTGAATTCGGTGTATCCGAAAACATCTCGAAGGACTTTTCCCGATGTGGCAGGTGATATTTGTTCAGTCATTTATTACCGCAGCTAAAAGACGTAAAATGTTTGTTTGCTGACAAAGAGAGAGTAAAACCCTGTTTGGTTTGAAGACGGGTTAAACTTGAAATTTCAGGCAGAAAAATCGACGATATGCCCGTCAAGTCCTCTTCGGGGATTACCCGGCAGTCCGCG
>CAIOZP010000274.1 GCA_903862805.1 uncultured Fibrobacterota bacterium | reverse complement strand
TACCTGTGCCAGTATCTTGAAATCCTGTTCGCCGAGACGGTTACCAGTATCGATAAGCAGAATGCAGACATCGGCGCGGCTGATGCTGTCGATCGCGCGGATGTTGCTGTAATATTCGACATCGTCGTGCACCTGACTCTTTTTGCGAAGACCGGCGGTGTCGATGATGCGGATCGTTTTCCCGTTGAAGTTGAGATAACTGTCGATGGCATCGCGGGTGGTTCCGGCAACGTCATCGACGATCATTCTCTCGTCGCCGAGTAGCTTGTTTACAAGCGAGGACTTGCCGGCATTGGGTCGGCCGATAACCGAAATTGCGATGTCGGCATGGCGGATCTCAACCGGTTTCTCGCCGCTTTTTTTGATCGTCTCTATCACCCTGTCAAGCATGTCGCCGATACCCTGACCGTGCAGCGCCGACACAGCAACCGGTTCACCAAGACCGAGGCTCACCTGTTGCGAGACTTCGGGAAGAACGCTTGGCGACTCGGCTTTGTTGGCAACGACGATCACTTTTTCGGGACACTTCTTGCGGAGCATTTTAGCAACTACCAGATCTATGTCGGTTGGGCCGGTGGTTGCATCCGTGAGGAAAATGATCGCTGAACTTTCGATGATCGCAGCTTCGACCTGGCTGTTGATCGCCTTGGGAATTGCCTCCTTCGAGTCGGGCATGAGTCCGCCGGTATCGACAACCATGAACTTTTTATTGTTCCAGTTGGCTTCGAAATAGTTGCGGTCGCGTGTGACACCTGGCATGTCGTCAACAACGGCGAGGCGCTTGCCGATGAGGCGGTTGAACAAAGAAGACTTCCCGACATTCGGGCGTCCGACAATTGAAACGATAGGCAGTCTGGCCAAAATATTCCTCTATTAAAATTTCATGTTGATTGAAGTCGGCGAACCATGTCGCGGGCTGTACCTGCCCAGTAACCCTGCGGGTTTGCAAGTGCGAATGCGTTGAAGGCATCGACCGCATCCTGCTTATGGCCGGTTTTGATTGCGGCGATTCCCAGATTGTAAAGCAGAAAATGCATAGGCGCTTTTCGACGCGCGAGCTCGGAGTATGCTTCGTAAGCCTGCAAAAACTGACCTCGGTTCCAGTTGATCATTGCGCCTTCGAAAATATCGGCATCGGTTCCGCCGAGTCCGTTTTCGCCCACGACAGCATCGACCTCGTGACAACGTTCCTTGTATTCTTCGGGCAGCATCTCGAAGGGTTGGCGCAAACCGGCAAAAACCGGTTCACCGCGCTTAGGCCCAATTTCGTGCTCAAAAAATGCACGGGCCTCTTTCGACAAAACGCGAAAACCATCATATTCGGAAGTCATCCAGCGGGAATAGTCTCGGATCAGATTTTCGCGAAGTGTGATCTGCGAACGTATGCCCTTTTGTTCGGGCAGCGCCGCGAAGCCTTCGGCCAAGCGACGGATGTCGTCGCAGTCGAGCCGGTATTCGATGCAGGCACCGGCAACCGAAATCATAAACGCCGCAGCCTGCGGAACAAGGGGAATCATGAAAAGATTATTCTTCCAGTCGTAAATTCCGCGACCACTGCCAGGCAAAAGAAGTATCGAGGGTTTGCCGAGGTTCATCGCGCGGTCGGTGCGAAAAATCGAAGGATCAAATTCGGTGACGCGATTGAAGCAGTCGGAAAGAATTTTTGTAGTAAAGGGTTTCGCATCTGCCAAGAGAAACGGCGAGACCGCTGAATGAACTCGCTTCGATGCAAGCATGGCAAGTTCTCGCATGTGGTCGAGTTCGCGGGAAAGCGTTGCCGCCACCTCCGCCGGAGAAATCTGTTCCTGTTTCTCGGTGAGCTTTGCGATCTCAAGTTCTTTCGCCGAAATTGCAGTCTCAGCTTCTATGACATCGCCGAGCAATTCGTTTACATGTGCGGTAACATCGGTGATAGGTTTACGGTCTTCCTGCTTCTTGACAAGTGCGACAAGTGAATCGATCTTTTGCTGATACTTCGCCAGCCGCATTTCCCGTGCAGCCAGATCGCGCCGTTCGTCGGCAGTGACAATCGCACCGCGCGACATTTTCTTTTTGTCAACGTGATTGCGCCGAAAAAGCTCGTCGGCCATATCGAAAACCGTCACCATCGAATCGGCGATCTGCTCCGAAATTATTCTGCATATAACATCGAAACGTTCGGTGCGGCCCTCGTTGAGCACTTTTTCGCAGACGCGGAGTTTTGCGCGAAGTCCTTCAAGCTCGGCTTCAAGAACGCTTCGATGATCACTCGACGTGATTCGCGAAACCGTCGCCTCGATCCAATCGGAAAAGCTCAGCAGTTTCAATCCGAAAGGTGCCTCACCGCCAAATATCGCGGTGTGTGTAAAACCGGATTCGCTTTCGTCAACCAGACCGGCATCGGTGATGTCGCGATTCTCGGACAGGAAAGCCGAGGCACCTGAACCGTCGCGAATAGCATTTGTCAATCCGTCAGAAAGAAGTTTCCACCAGAGCGTCGCGGCGCTCGCGGCAAAAGATGAACTGAGCGGGTCGCTTTTGTGCGCAGCAAGAATTACCTGACATTTGTCGTCGAGCTTCATCATGGCTTTCCAACGAAAAGGAGATAGCTCGCAGATGTGCGGTTTATTGACACAACGGCAATGGTCAGCGGCGATTTTGCTTTTGAAGAAAACGCGTGAACGAGTCCGGCGGAACTTGCAAGCGTATCAGACCATGTTCCCATTGTGTCAAGCGCCATCGCCACAATGCCTTCGCCGGATGAGGTGATCGACAATGTTTGTCCGGCCGGACTTGCAACGTAGAAGTAGTCGGTGTCGGAACTCGGATAGATCTGCCCGCAGATTTTTCCGCTGAAGGTATCGGCCTTTGCGGGCGTTATGTTCTGGCCGGATTCGGAAGGATATGTTGTGAAGCTGAAAACCGCGCCGGAAGGATCGAGTGTCTTACCGGTTGCAGAATGAAGAATGGTCGATGGTGAAATTGTGTAAGTCGTGCTACCTGATAGAATCGTACTACCAACAGGCACATCAAAGAAAAGAGTGTCGCATGTAGGAGATATTTTGGCACATAAATCGCCGCCAAAACTGGCCGCCGGATCAAGTTTAAGCGTTACAACGGTATCCGTAATCGGGCGAGAAAGAGCGAACGCAAACGACGGCGTGGTTGTGACGGTGTCGACCCACGTTCCGACCGGTGTCATTGTAAGCGCTGTGTTGTCGGGCTTGTTGAACGTGCAGCCGAAAACGGTCGCACAAACAAACGCGGTCGCAGCAATTATAGAAAGGTTCATGCCTGTATTTTTCATCAGGTTGAAATATACTTGTTGAGACCGGTACGAATGCCCGACTATGCACGATAAAACGGATTAAAAAAAGGCGGGAAACCAGTCGGAATTACTCTGCAACGGCGGCCTTAACGATGCCGATAGCCTTGCTCATGTCGGCCGGAAACGGCGCTTCGATTGTGATATTCGCATTTGTAAACGGATGAACAAAACTTACACGCCTTGCATGAAGCGCCTGCCTATCGAAACATGACATGATGCGCCGTGCAAATGGTTTGTCGGATTCGTGCAGACCTTCGACGATCTTGCCGGTGCCGCCGTAGAGCTCGTCGGCAACGATCGGCATTCCGGCGCGGGCCGCGTGAACGCGGATCTGGTGCGTGCGGCCGGTGTGGAGATCGAATGACATCACCGCGATTCCCTTGTGAAATGCGGCGAGCTTGAAATCGGTGTGCGCGGCTTTGCCATCCTCGCGTGTTGTAAAGCGCAGAGCGTCGCCGGACTTGCG
>CAIOZP010000273.1 GCA_903862805.1 uncultured Fibrobacterota bacterium | reverse complement strand
GGGAGGCCTAACATCTGCTGGTAATGAATATTTAGTTTTTCCATTGTACTAAAATACTACGGGACAGCTTTTTTCACGAAATTCTACGAAGAACCGTATTTACATCGCGGGATGCTTACAAATATATTCCCTTACTACATACAACCCGAGGAAATCCTGAAAATGAGCCGAACAACGTCAGACCTGCTTCGTTTGTTGTCAATTATCGCAGTTCTTTTGATTCACGGATCTTCGTGGGGCGAATGGCAGTGGGTTAGACATCATGCGCCGTCGATGGAAGTAATCGCGGCAGTTCTGACGAATCAATTGGCGCGGTTCTGTGTGCCGGTTTTCATTTTTCTGTCGGGTTTCGGGCTGTGCCTCAAGTATCGTAAAACATGGCTGAAAGATTCCGATGTCATCAAGGGCGCGCCGAAATTTTACGCTGAACGCGCATATCAGATCGGCCTGCCGTTTCTTATTATCAGCCTGTCGATTCTTGTTCTCAAGGGAAAATTCGTTGACTCCATGACTGTTGCCGGATTTTTGCAGAATCTCGCGATACTTTGGAACGCACTGTATTTCCAACCGGTGATTTACCATTTCTATTTTTTCACCGCGATTCTTCAGTGCTATCTGCTTTTCCCCTTCGTGATCGGGCTTGCGCAGAAGCGTTCGGCGGGATTGCTGTTCTGGTTCGTTCTGCTTGCCGTTGAGTTGGTATTCTGCTCGCCATCTGCCGGATGGTTTGCTTCTGTCGACCGGCCGCTACCGAACTTTCCGTCTTCTTCGCCGGTTTACTGGATGTTCTGGTTCTATTCCGGAATGATCTTCGCCGTTCACTCGGCCGCCATTGCAAAAGCGGTGTCAAAGATTCCTGCGGGTGTCGTTCTGTTTGTTGCTGCTGCGGCGTTCGGCGGGTTGCTTTGGGAATATCTCTTCCGTGCTTCGTACCAGAATGATCCGGGCTATTTCAATCATTTTTCGCGTTGGGTGGTTATTCCATACACGATCTCGGTGATTGCCGTCTTCGTGAAGTTCGATGATCTCATTCGCGGCTTTATCGAATCACGGGCGAAACTTTTCGTATTTGTCAAGGCAATGGTTGGTGTGAGTTTTCCGGTGTATATCTGGCATGTCTGGCTCCTTGAGATGTTGAGAAAGACTTTTCTCGTACACGGATTTTTCCTGCTTTGCGCTGTGCTTGTTTTGGTGTCGTTTGCAGTGATGCTTATTGTTGACAGGCTGCTCAAGCGGCCGCGTATTTTACGCGTTATGATCGGATTGTGATTTTTGTCTTCCCATGTACCTCAAATAAGGATCTGAAATGAATTGCACCAAATGCGGCGGATTAGTTTCGGTAGCCGACAGATTCTGCGGAACTTGTGGGGCGGCGATTGCCGGAAATTCCGCGACGGCACCGGAGATGCATTCGCATTCTGCAAACTGGACATTCACTGGCGGAGAGCGTGGAACGATTTCAAATCGTCAACTCATGGAAAGCACACGGGCCAGACTGAAAGATCATTGGGGCGATGTGGTTCCTGCGTGGTTGATCTATATGGGAATCACGCTCGGCGTCGGGATGATTCCTGTCCTCGGAACGATTGCAAATGTTGTCATTACAGGGCCGCTACGACTTGGAATGGCAACTTTTTCCATCAGATGGAATCGGGGATTGAAAGTGGACACCTCGGAAATCTTCGGCGGGTTTGACGATTTCGGCCGTTCCTTCGTGGCGTATCTCCTGATGATCATTTACATTATTCTCTGGACAATTCTTCTCATCGTTCCAGGAATCATCGCGTCGCTTTCATATTCGCAGACATTTTTCATATTGTCAGAAAATCCGACCATGACCGCTGGTGACGCGATAAAAGCAAGCCGTGACATGATGCTGGGCCACCGCTGGAAATTCTTCTGCCTCGGCTGGCGATTCTTCGGCTGGATCATTCTTTCGATATGCACGCTCGGCATCGGGTTCATCTGGCTTGCACCGTATATGGGTCTGACGTTTACAAAATTCTACGAAGACGTAAGCGGCAAAAGAACTTCCGCCTGAAAAACAAAAAGGCTCTGCCAAAGCAGAGCCTTTTAAGAAAATCTCATTTCCTCTTACTTGACCGCGAGATACTTCTCCACGGTTGCAGCGCAGGCATCGACAGAAGTCAGATTTGGAAACTCCGACTCCGGAATCGAGACGCTGAATTTCTTTTCCATGCTTGCAAGCACTTCGAGCAACGCCATCGAGTCGAGCCCGATATCTGTTATGAAATGTGCGCTGTCCGTAATCTTCGAGACATCGACATCCATGTCTTCGGCGATTTCGGTGATCAGATCACGAATGATCGACTTGATCTGGTTGGTGTCCATCGACAACTCCTGGAAACTTATTGGTGAATAATACTGTTGCTGTTTTAATCGGCCATGCTCAGTATGAGCGCGGCACAGTTTCCGTCACATGAAAAAGACGTCACGAGTACGTGTTTGGCATTCACGGCCGTGTCGGCTTTCACAAGGTTGACATTTCCTGATACTTTGTAATCCGATCCGGTGCCGGTTATGAAACCGCGCTTCGCATCGATAATCGCAGCTGCCACGGCAAGGGCCGGAGCGGCTCCGTAGGATTCTCCGAATTGAGCTTTGTACGCTGCCACCGGAACATTTCCGAAAATTGACGAAATAACTGTCGCTTCGATAGCGTCGGACGCCGGATTTCCACTTGCGCCGGATGCTACAAACGAAATGTCGGAAGCCGTAAGCCCCGCCATCGCAAGGGCCTGGTTCACGGCAACGGTCGCGGCTTCGGCATCGGGATTGAACCCACGAACGCCGGAGTTCGGATCGAAGGTCTGCGCGTATCCGGAAATGTATGCAATTGCCGATCGACCGGCATCGGCGGCGGATTTTGCGGTCTCGATAAGGAACAGCGCACAGCCTTCTCCGCAAATCACGCCATCGGCGTCGCTCGCAAAGGGTCGGCTTGATGCGGCTTTGGAAAGAAGGCCCGATCTTTTGAAACCGAGCGTTGTGTAGTAGCTGACCTCTTCGAGTCCACCGGCGAGTATTGCGTCGTGGTGACCTGAACGGATATGGTCGGCAGCGTAGATCATAGCATCGAGTCCGGCGTTGAATGTGCCGGAGCTTGTTGCAGAAAGGCTTTTGATTTCGTATCGGATGTTCGCATTTCCAACCGGAGAATTGATAACCGTGTTGGCAAAAAGAACCGGATTGACGGCATTGACACCGCTCACGATTGAGTCGGAAAGGAAATCGCCGATGCTCTGGACGCTTCCGAAAGCGGTTCCGATGGAAAGCCCAGGCTTCTTTTCAGGAGCACGGTCGCTGAAGATTCCCTTCAGCCCTGTCTCGATTGTGGAAAGCAGAAGCTTGGTCGAACGGTCTTTTGTACGTAAACCGGATTTGCCAAGAACAGTTGCGGCATCCCAGCTTTGAGGGATGAGATACGCCGGAACCTCTTCGTCGAACGAATGAAACTCGTAGTTCTTTATGGAACACGGCTTCGTCTTTGCGGCAAGTCCGGCGGTAGTGGCTTCAAGGCCGAATCCTGCCGGAGTGGCGCAACTCATCGCGGTAAGGAGAAGACGATCGCTCATTTATTCGCCCTTGAATTTCGAAAGGATGATCGCAGATGTGTTGCCGGCAAACGCATAAGCGTTGGACATCACGGTCTGCAATTTCATGCTGCGCGCCTTGTTCGGAACGCAGTCGATGTCGCAAAGCGGATCGGGGTTTTCGTAGTTGATCGTGGGAAGAACGGTGTCATTCTC
Organism: uncultured Fibrobacterota bacterium; assembly: GCA_903862805.1. Classification (GTDB taxonomy): domain Bacteria; phylum Fibrobacterota; class Chitinivibrionia; order Chitinivibrionales; family CAIOZP01; genus CAIOZP01. Next base: position 1,588 of record CAIOZP010000273.1, on the reverse strand, counting down.
AAGCATGAGAATGCAGGCCGCCGCCTCGATAGCCGAAGCAGCTCCCATTGTGTGACCAAGCATCGACTTGATTGACGACATCGGAATTTTCGTTCCGCGATCGCCGAAAACCGTTTTCGCAATAACCGCTTCACTCTTGTCGTTGGCCGGTGTACCGGTTCCGTGCGCACAGACATAGTCGATGCTGTCGGGCGAAACGCCTGCATGATCGAGTGCCTTGCGCGAAGCAAGAATCCCACCGCAGCCGTCTTCGGCCGGAGTGGTCATGTGGAACGCATCACAGGCGATTCCGTAACCGAGAAGTTCGGCGCGGATGCGGGCCTTGCGGGCCAGTGCATGTTCGAGGCTTTCTATGATAAGTATGCCTGCACCTTCGGAGACCGCCATACCGTTTCTTTCTTTGTCGAAAGGACGGCAGACGTCTTTGGTGGTAGCAAGCAGACGGTTGAATCCGGTGAAGGCAATGCTTGAGAAAGGATCGGATCCTCCGGCAATCACGACATCGGCACGACCGAGACGGATCAGATCCATCGCGTAGCCTATCGCATAATTACCAGCGGCACATGCGGCCGGAAGTATGACCGACGGGCCCTTGAATCCAAGCATTCTGGAAATATTTGCAGGAATAACACCGCACGGATACTGGCGTGGAAGGTCGGCAGGAATTGATTCTTCGGAGCCGCCGGTATACTTTTTGCGGACCGATTCATCGAGAATCTGCGGCTCGCCCATAGTTGTTCCCATTGATACCGCAACGCGCCAGGGATCGATTGTTCCATCGGAAATTCCGGCATCGGCGAGTGCCATGCGGGTGGCGGCAACCGCGAACTGACTCGATCTTCCCATCGAAGATGACTCTTCGGCGGTGAACCAGTCTGAGGAATTGAAGTCGAGGACTTCGCCGCCGGTTTTGGTTTTATAGTCGCTTACGTCAATAGACTGGATTGGACGAACACCATTTTCGGATGCGATGGCGGCGGCCCAAAAAGCCTTCTCCCCGGTTCCGATCGGTGTTATCAGCCCTATTCCAGTAACGACTATGCGCTTTTTTTCCATCAAACTACCGTTCAAATATTGGTACTGTCCCGAAAAAGATTTCGGGAATAGTGCCAGAAAATAGTTTTATGTCGATCGTTCATGCCAGTTTTTCTATTTGGTTTGTTTTCGCAGCCGGAATACCCCATAACGTAAAACCAACCGACGATTTGGGAGTTCGCCCTATCAAAGGCCCCTATTCCCTGAACCATCCGGGCTTCGCATGATCCCAGCCGTGAGCGGCATCTTCGACTTGTTGCTCATTTTGTTTTCTGAAGCGGAACCGGTTTGCGGATCCAATCGAGAACCTGCTTCATCGAAACAATGCGGACTTCCGGTTTCGCAGCCGCCCACTGGAGGAACTCGCGAAGCGCTGCCTGACGATCCTGCCATGTCGCATGCGGAATCGAATCGGGATAACAGTCGGAATAAATGTCCGAATGACATCCGAAGAGAAATGGCGCACGGTTGCCGCTCTCACGCAAATCAAATGAATACTTGAGCACCGCAAGGAACTCGGCTTTGCTCAGATAAAAATCACACCATAGGTTCC
>CAIOZP010000272.1 GCA_903862805.1 uncultured Fibrobacterota bacterium | reverse complement strand
TGGAGGGCTGGGATCGGGGCGTCAGTGTATAGGGAGAGCTTGCAGATCTGAGTTCAAGATAGACATTGTACATTATGGTTCTTTTTCCAAGGAAACCCCAGACAAATCGAAAGCCCGAATCGTTTCCGGCAGACCGATGAGCGGTGACGTACTTCAGGAGTATCCGCGAATTCCAATAGACATATCGTTCAAGGCACGCACCTTTGCGCCTTTGAGTTACGGCTACACCGACACTGCCGACACATCAAAAACCAAATACAAAAGCCTGACAGAAATGGGCGTCGGCGCGCAGATCGATGCACGCTACGACATTGGTCGTGCGATGGATTTCAGCCAGTTCTATGCAGGTGTAGGTGTCGGCTACGGATTTTTCAAACTGAAGGATTCGACACTTGCGACAGGAAGCAATATCAGTCTGCTCAATATTGACGTGGCCGTAAGCAAAAGGTTTCAGCTTAGACGCGTTTCACTCGGTGTTGAGCTTGGTGGAATTCTGCACTTCACAAAGCTCAAAACTGACACTGCAAACGTCGCTTCAGATTCTGCAAGCAAGATGACAATACTTACCGCTGGCGGATTTGGCGGCGCTAATCTTGGATTTGCAATAAGTCCGGCCATTACAATCGAAGCCGGTGCCCGTTACGAATTGACAGGATTGAACCTTGTCAGCAACGGACTTCCGACACGATCATTCGGACCGGTATTCCAGGTCGGCGTGACATGGTCGCCACCGGCGCTTCCATTCGATCCGATCGATATGGTTCGCAGCATGACAGATTTCTAATTCGTTTACAAAGGAGAATAATATGAAAAGGCTCACGGCATTAGCGGTTATCGGACTCTTCGGCGCAACAGCTTTCGGAAGAGCTCCTGTTTCAAATCTTCCAGTTTCAAGTCAGGCGACTTTTGTGGAGTCGTATTCGCCCGCCGAAGTGACGATCAACGCCACTGGAATGGGCGGCAAACACGGTTTCTTCGACGACATGGAAAAGAACGCTCTGCTTGACGCGCGCAAATCGGCGGTGAATTTTGTTCTTACAGGCGGAACCGATCCGCTGTTAAATACGCCAGCGGCCAAGAATACCTTCGCCGGTGTTGCCGAAGACTTCTTCGCCAACGACAATGTGATGAAGTACATCTCATGGGAAGCCGACAACGTGATCTCGACGATCCGTACAAAGTTGCCAAGCGGCGACGATGGAATCAAAACGACCAAGCTTTTCCGTGTCAACAAGCAGAAGCTTTCCGAATACCTCGGCAGCATCGGAATCGTTGCAACTCGCGAACAGCTTGCCGATGCACAGGGAACGCCGACGATCATGGTCATTCCTGAAGTGCCAAAGGGCCAGACACCCATTCAGGTTTTCGACAGCAATCCGCTTGCAAAGCAGGCCGCGGCGGTTATCGAAAGTTACCTCACCGCCCGCAAGTACGACGTGATCGTTCCGCGCGCTCAGGAGCAGCTCAACGACATGACGCAGATGCAGGGCGAAATGAAGGGCGTCGATGCTGATCCATCGTATGAACTTGCACTCTCGTTGGGTTCTGATGTCTATATCGTGTACTCCGGATCGGTCACCAACGGCAAAGCTTCTGTTCAGGTCAAGGCATACGAAACAACAACCGGCCGCCTTCTTGGCACAGAAACCGGCTACAGCGCAACACGTTCCGGCGCGGCTCAGGAAGCACTTGTCGAGGAAGCGATCAACGGCGCAATCGACAACGTCCTTGCCCGCCTCACAGCTTACTGGACCGACGACCTCAAACAGGGAATCCAGTACAAGCTGATCTTCAAGGTCACCGGTACTTTCAGCGACATCGAAACCGTTCAGGACAAGCTCTCCGATGCGATCTCCGAAGGCTTCGCCAAGAGCAAGGAAAATATCGTCACCGACAAGACTATGGACTATCAGGTCTGGGCGAAGAAAGACGAGTTCAAGCAGGCGAATAATGTTTATCGCTTTTTGAAGGACAAGATGAAGGGGACTGCGAAGCTGACTAAAGTTTCGATTAACAGGAAGTTGATTATTGCGACGCTTGGGAATGAGTAGATAAGAATTAAGAAGAAGAATTTAAGTCAGGAAGGGCTCCCGCCCTTAACAGACTACTATTGCTTCGGTGTGAATTAGATGTATGAACTCAGTTTCCGATTTTTTAGCAGAGGGAATAAATGTTCTATTCCCTCGTTGACCTCATCCCCCGACCCCTTCTCCTTCAGAGAAGGGGAGGAAAACAGTCGGAATTTAGCATTTACTTGAACGAAGGATTCCCCCTCTCTGAAGGAGAGGGGGGCAGGGGGTGAGGTCATTTGATAACAGGGCTATGTGCTTCTAATTCACACCGGATGAATAAAAAAGTCCCTCCGGAGTCTTTGCGGCTGCAAACATCGTGATCGTGTGTCAGATCATTTGCCTATATTTTACAAATATCGCCTGCATGACTTTCCTTCGCGCACGCGTTTTCGCTCTCAAATCCTCTCGAAGCTACTTCTTTAGTAGCCTGTTAGGGCGAAATTAGACGAAGGCACTATTTGATATGAAAAGGCTGTATTTTATATCCGGAATTTTGATGGAGAGCAAAGTGACCATGTTAAACATAAAAACCGCAGTCGCCCGCGGCTGCTTTCGCAATCTCTTGAGCGTCTTGGATTTGCCTGCTTCCTGTGCGACATGTACTTGGGTACATGCCTCGGAATCAGACAAACCGAGCCATCTCAAGATCTTCGCGAAATCAGCTCACGCCCAACTGCGATATTTATGTTAAATAGTCAATTTGTCGCCGACATTCCTTCGTATTTCTAATGTGGAGCTGAGTTATATGAATGCAAATATTCTTAAAAGTATCTATCTGAAAATCAAATCCAATAATCTTCGTTTGATAATTCTAAGGGTAATGAAGTTCGTCGGGATGCGTTATCTTGTAATTCGCCTGGATACAAACTTCCTCTGCAATTTGCGATGCAAAATGTGTTACTTTTCGGATCGTGAAAAAATCCAGCCAATTAAACCGATGACAATGGATTTGTACAAAAAAATTGCTGCTGAGATATTCCCCAAAGTCAGAGTATTGTATCTTTCATGTGGCGCAGAGCCGCTCCTGACACCACATATCGGCGAATGTGTAAAAATTGCGAAAGACTTTGGCGTTCCGTTTATTTCTATGACAAGTAATTGCATGCTACTGACGGAAGAACTGTGCGAAAAAATTGTCCGCAACGGACTATCAGAATTAATTGTTTCGATCACAGGCGGAACTGCCGCAACTTACGAAGAGAATCACCAAGGCGCAAATTGGGAAAGACTTTGGGCCAATCTTACGCTTCTTGAAGAGACAAAGAAAAAATTGGGATGCATTAATCCAGAGCTGAAAATCAACTACATTCTCACCCGCAAATCAATCACAGAAGTTGAACCGTTCATACAGAAAATCAAGCCATTTTCTCCGGATTTTATTACACTACGGGAAATTGTGGTATTGAAAAATATGAACAATGAATTTTATGAAGCTTCAAAAATAACGGCTGATCTTTTACCCGAAGTAGAAAAGGCGAAGGCATTATTTGCATCTGCGGAGATTTCTGTTGTTGAT
>CAIOZP010000271.1 GCA_903862805.1 uncultured Fibrobacterota bacterium | reverse complement strand
TTGTATCTTATTCTATTACAAAATTATGCAGCGAAGGTGCTTCTGCTTTTATGAAATATGTGGGTTAACCGCACAATCTTACCCGATCATTTGAATTACTACTGCGGGAAACATATTTTCCACGCCTTAACAAGGATTGGATTTGTCAGATAACAAAATGAACCGCCGACCGGCACGAGTGCTTGCCCTGCAGATGCTTTACGCGTGGACTCTGCGGGCCGATGAGTCGGTCGATGCCGTTCTGTCCGCTATTTCAGCAAACTTTTTAAATCACGGTGTGGAAGACAGCGACGAGGCTGTCGAAGCAAAGGATCCGAGCGCAGAACGTACGGAGCTTGCCAGATACGGGCGCTTCATCGCGGGCACGGTCATCGAAAAAGTCGAAGAGATCGACAAACTCATTTCCGATCATACGCCAAACTGGAACATCGAGCGCATTGCGATTGTTGATAAAAACCTGCTTCGCATTGCCATTGCCGAACTCATGTATTCGAAGGAGATCGCCTATCGGATCGTGATTGACGAAGCGATTCAGATTGCGAAGGAATACGGCTCCAACGAGTCGGGGCGATTTGTCAACGGCGTGATCGATTCAATTTACCGAACACTTAGCAAGTAACTGATAAAACTTTTTACAGGGGTTTCAATCCGGATATGGAAGCAAAGCAAAAGCACCGCAAGTACAATCTGCTGATGGCGATTGTCGTGTTTATCGTGGCGTTCATCGGTTATCTCGGAACCGTTGCGCCGACGGTCTCGTTCTGGGACTGCGGCGAGTATATCTGCACCTGCGCATCGCTGGGGATTCCGCATCCGCCAGGCAACCCGCTGCTCGTTCTGTGGGGTCGAATTGTGATGATGGCGCTGACCTTCATGCCCGACATTGGCTCGCGAATGAACGTGTTCATCTCCTTCTGCTCGGCGGTGACCGGATCGTTTATATACCTTGTAATTGTCGAAACACTCGAAATCATCCTTGGTACTCCCGATAATTTCCGCAAGCGTCTTACAATGTACACCGCCGGTTTTGTTGGCGGACTTTTCACGACCTTCAGCTACACCTTCTGGTTCAGCGCGGTCGAGGCGGTGAAGTTCAATCCCAGTCTCATGCTGCTTGCAGTTGACACATGGATTCTTATCCTGTGGTACAAGAGTAAGGAAGTGACGCGCGATCGGTTACTTGTGTTGTTTGTATATCTTTCGTATCTCGGCATCGCGATTCACATGACATCGATGCTTCTGCTTATTCCATCGTTCATTTTCATCATGGCTTCCGATCGCAGCAAGTTGAAAGATTGGCGTTTGTGGATGATGGCCCTTTCGGCCGGCATCGTGGTTTACAATCTGTCGTGGTTCCTGTTTTTGGTTCCGGCTATGATTATCATTACTGGCGTCATGTCGCTCGTTAACGGACCGCATCAGAGCAAGTGGCGCCTTTCATTCCTTATCGGTATGGTTGCGTTCATCGGATTCTCGGCCCAATTCTGGATTCCCGTCCGCGCTGAACTCCGGCCACTAACCGACGAAGGACATCCGGTTATTCACTGGGATGCATCGAAGACATTCCAGCAGAATACCAAAGCATACATGGACTACCTCGACCGTAAACAGTACGGCGACGAGAACATGGTCAGCAAGGCGATGAAACGTCGTGGTAGTGTTGCCCATCAGTGGGGCGTTGAAGGACACATGGGATACTGGGGTTTCCACCAGACACAGTTTTTCCATTTCGGCCGCTCAATAGATTGGGATCGTGACTGGGATCATTTTGGAAATCTTGCCAAGAACTACGGTGCCATTGGGCCGCTTCTTATGCTGCTCTACATTCTGCCGACATTCTTTATGCTCTGGGCATGGTACACGCTTTACAAACGCGAAAAGTATGTCTGTCTGTATTTGATTTGCCTTTTCCTCATCACCTCCGTCGCAATGATTTTCTATATGAACTTCGCCGACGGAACACGCATGGACATTTTCCCCGATGCGCATCGAGAGGTTCGTATCCGCGATTATTTCTATGCACCGGCCTTCATGTTCATGGCGATGTGGATCGGTATTGGCGCTGGTCTTCTGCTCGACCTTCTGTTCAATCACCAGAACAAACTTGTGCGTGAGCGCCTTGCGATGGTCGCGGCGATTGCGTTCCTTGCCTCGCCTGCGATTCCCTATGCGAACAATGCACCACAGAATAATCGTAAGCACGATTTCATTCCTTACGACTACGCATACAATTTGCTCATGTCCTGCGAGAAGGATGCCATTCTCTTTACCAATGGCGACAACGATACATTCCCACTCTGGGCGCTTCAGCAGGCATACGGTATTCGCATGGACGTGCGAATCATCAATCTGAGCCTTGCCAATACCGATTGGTATATAAGGGAAATGAAGGATCTCGATCCGAAGGTTCCGATCTCCTATACCGACGACCAGATCGACAATCAGCTCAACCATGCGCGTAACCCGCTGAGCAAATCTTCCGAGTTCAAGTTGCCACATGCCGGAATCAAGGTTGTGCTTCCGGGTGCCGATCAGCAGCAGGTTTGGCGCATCCAAGATCAGCTTGTGCTGAACGTTGTTGATGCAAACGCATGGCAGAAGCCGGTGTATTTCGCGCTCACAGTTTCGGAAGACAACTTTATGGGACTTGGGCCTTACCTCAAGATGCAGGGACTTGTATATCGCATCATGCCGCGACCGGTCACTGCCCAGACCCAGTTCGACATTGATCGCACATCCTTCCTTATCGACAGCGTCTATCGCTATCGTGATCTTGGTAACGGCAAGCTTCTGCTCAACGAAACCAACACGATGCTTATGCGCAACTATGCGGCCGTTTTCGTCCAGCTTGTTTATGCCAACAACGAGCATCTCCAGTCGCTTAAATCAGAAATTGCCGGACTGAAACATTTCACCGCCGATTCTCTTACTGTCAAGGACGCGGTTAAGCGCAGCGATGCTGCTACTCAGTTGGTAGCTCTTCAGAAGGAGTACGACGGCTGTCTTGACAGATGCGAAAACTGGTTAGACAAAGCTGTTTCAATGATGCCTTGGGATATGCGTATGCGTGGCGTCCGTGAGGATTTCCTCATCAATTCTAATCGCATTGAATCTGCTGACGCCGGATTGAAAGAGGCAGAGCTTCTCTTCCCCG
>CAIOZP010000270.1 GCA_903862805.1 uncultured Fibrobacterota bacterium | reverse complement strand
TGCCTCCTGTTTGTTAATAATTTTCTAAATTATTATAGGGTAACCAGCCCCTGATTTCAACGGGGGGCATCCATATTTTCTTGCACGTTTCGGCAAGTCTGCGTGGGAACGTTCCTTCGCATTCAATATAGAGCGCAACTTCGACGAGATCGCCGCCGGTGAAGTATGGGTGATGGATCATTGCCAGCTCGACGTCGTGGTCGTTGCGCCAGATGGCCGTCTATGCTGTCCGTGGTTCACGGCGGTATGCGATTTCAAGACGCGCAAATTTCTCGGCTGGTATATCGGCTGCGATGCACCCGGTGCGCCGCAGATCTTTACCGCCATTCATCGGGCCGCTATTCTTTTCGGCATCCCATCAGACTTCTATATGGACAACGGCAAAGACTACCGTTCAAAAGATTTCGCAGGTGGCCGGAAGGCTATCAAAAAAATCAAGGTCGAGATTGACGAATGCGACTCGCGGGTGTCACTCACTAAAGCACTCGGCATCACTCCGCATTTCGCTTGGATCTATCACGGACAGTCAAAGCCTATCGAACGCGCCTTCGGTTCTCTTCATCGGCTTTTCTGCCGCCACCAAGATGCCTATCGCGGCCCCGATGTCGCCCGCAAGCCCGAAGGTCTCAAAGATGTCAAGGCTGGCAAGAAGGGCGAGCTGCTTCATTTCGACGAATTTGAAACGCTGTTTAACAGCACTATAAACGACGTTTACAACTGCAAATCATCAAGCGGAAAAACGCTTCAGGGCCGCTCTCCCAACGATCTCTGGAACGAAGAGTTTCCGGCGGCCTGCGAGTCCGGCAAGGTTCGCTTTGTGTCAAGCGAGGCACTTGCACTTTACTGCACGCGCACATCCGAAACCAAGATGCTTCGCGCAAACGGTTTCTACGATTCAGCTATCGGTTGCGAATATTGGGCAGAGTGGGTGCCCTCCGAAATCAATACCAAGGTCTATCTTCGCCGCGACGATTATCATTTCGATGAAGCCGTAGCCTTCCGTGCCGACACCCACGAATGCATCGGTGCCATGTATGCCGACATCGACAACAAGGCGGCGGCACTTGCCCGCACCGAAAGTCAGCGTGCGAAACTTTCCGAACTGATCCATAAAAAGCAGACCGTCAACCGCATCGCCGAGCGCACGGTAAAACTCGCCACCGGTACCGACGACCGCGCACCGTACCTCGAAAGCATGATCGCATCTGTCAAGGTCGATGCTGCCATGCGCGGCCGTCCGATTGTTGCCGAATCATCAAATACCGAAAAGTTCCTGATGCACACACCAATGGATTCGGCAAAGCAGATGCTCAAGCGTCAGGCCGCCGACGGGACACAGGACATCAGCGCTCTCGCACCTGTCAAGCAGGCAAAAAAGAAACTCTACTCTCTCGAATGCGAGAGGGAAGAGGCAGAGGCTCTTAAATGATTACACTAAAAACTGTCCATACGTTTTTTGCAGATACATACGTGCAGCTCGAATTGTCGGCCGCTTTTCTTGCCGCATCGTTGTGTGTTCTGGTTGATGTATGGACTTGTCGTAAAAACAAAAAGAAAGAGAGTGAGGATCGGAAATGACTCTACAGGAACAACTTAAAGAATACATGCTTCAGTCAGGAGCAAAACAGGCGGCAATTTGCAGAGGGATGGGGATAACTACTGGCGCACTCTGTTCATGGTTGGGCGGCAAATATGCTGGCAATTCCAAGAACATTGAAATCGCCGTCGAGAACTTTCTCAAGCGTGAAGCGGAGAAAAGAACCGAGTACAAACTTGAGCGGAAGTTCATCGTCACCAAAGTTGTAAGGCGTGTCTTTGAGGCCGCGCGCATCGCTCACCTCAACGGTGAAATCGCTGTTGTATATGGAGAAGCGGGCTACGGCAAAACTGCCGCATGCAAAGAATATCACCGCGAAAATCCCGACTCAATTCTCATCGAAGCAGACCTCGGCCATACGGCCCGCGTTCTCTTCCTCGAACTTCACAAGACTATCGGACTCTCATGCGAAGGATCTGTTCACGATCTTTTCAGCGAGGTGGTTGACAAACTGCGAGGCTCCGACCGGCTTATTATTGTAGATGAAGCCGAGCACCTTCCGTACCGTGCCCTCGAACTCCTGCGCCGTGTTTACGACAAAGCCGGAATCGGCATCCTGCTCGTCGGAATGCCCCGCCTTCTTGCGAACCTTCGTGGCAAGCGCGGCGAATATGCACAGCTTTACAGCCGCGTCGGTATTGCGATCAAACTGTCTGCAATCGACGACATCGACGCGGCACTTTTTGCGGCTCAGATACCCGGCGGCGAAAAGGTCGCGGAGCATCTGTGCCTTGCCGCAGAAGGCAACACGCGCCGTCTTGTCAAACTGATAGCCGTCTCGGCACGTATCGCAAAAGTCAACGGCTGCGATCTCAGCGCTAATACTGTTGCACAGGCAGCGGAGATGCTTGTCAAATGAGAAACCCGATCAGATCTGAACAGATAAAAGCAATCCATACGCTCAAGTCCATTGCAGGTATCTGCGACGACGCGTATCGCACCATCCTCGGCAACTACAAGGTCACCGTCGATGGTGTTACACGTCCGGCAGAAAGCAGCAAGGAACTCGACGAGGATCAGGCTTCAAACGTGAGCGGCATTCTCTTCCGGCTCTCGCGGCAGAAGCGTCGCGAGACCTACAACAACCTCGGCACGAGGCCGGGCATGGCCACTCCGGCACAGCTTCGCAAGATTGCGGTCATGTGGTCGAAGGTGTCTTTTGCGAAATCTTCGCCAATGCGTCAGGCCGCTCTCGACAAGTTCCTGCGTAGCAAATTCGGCGCAGCAAATCTCGAATCGGTATCAGCAGCCGATGTCGAGAAGATCCTTTTCACGCTTGACATAATGAGAAAACAGAAAGAGAGGAAGAATGAACCAGCAACGGCATGATGTCCGGTTTCAGACTATCGACAACGGAGTGAACTTCTGCATCGCAGACAACACTTCATTTGTTGTGATAGCGCTCAATCCGGCAGTCAATTACACCGACGTGATGCTCGGCAATATCGACGCAGAAAAGTCCCTCATTCTTATCGAATCGTGCAGGGACTTTCTCAGAGAACGCGCATTTGTCGAAGCCACTCTTGATAACGTTTTGGAAAACTCAACAGATACAGAACCAGTTCATGCTTAACAAAGGAGAAAGCATGCCAAGTCTTGCAGAAATAGAAAAGTTGACGCGTGAGTATGCCGATGCGCGTGCGGCTCTTTCAGAAAAAGTGATGGTCATCAACGACGAGATGCAGACAATCGCCCGCAGAAATCTCGCCGGAGTCAAAACGGCCGTCAACAAGGTCAAGGAAAAGGAATCGGTGCTGTCAGCGGCCATCGAGGCAAGCCCCGGACTCTTCGAGAAACCGCGCACCGTGATCTTTCACGGAATCAAGATCGGTTTACAAAAAGGGAAAGGGAAAATCTCGATTGCAGATGAAGAGAAGACAATCGCCCTTATCCGCAAACACTTCCCCGACGCTGCCGATGCCTACATCAAATCGGAAGAGTCCCTCGTGAAAAAGGCAATCGAAAATCTCTCCGTTGCCGAGCTGAAAAAGATCGGATGCACGGTGGAGGAATCCGGTGATCAGGTGGTGATCAAAGCCACCGATTCGCAGGTTGACAAGATCGTCGCAAAGCTCCTCGCCGAGGAAACCTCCGAGGAACTGAAACAGGTCGCTTAACAAACCAGTCTGCCTGACGTGATGCGGAAGTATTGCGTCAGGTGGATTTCAAACAGGAAAGGTTATTATGTCAGACGAACATTCACAGGCAAAAATCAAGGATCTGGTCGAAGAAAACAGCAGGCTCAAGCAGGACAATGAATCACTTCATCAGATCGTCAGGGATCATACAGCAACCATAGAAAATCTTCGTTCACAGATCACCATAATGCAAAATCATTTGTCCCCGAAGGCCGCATAATTGTCGCGTCTGCCAGATAATGAGACCAGTCTTTTCCTAAAATAGGGTAACACT
>CAIOZP010000269.1 GCA_903862805.1 uncultured Fibrobacterota bacterium | reverse complement strand
TGCCTCCTGTTTGTTAATAATTTTCTAAATTATTATAGGGTAACCAGCCCCTGATTTCAACGGGGGGCATCCATATTTTCTTGGCGGGTCTAAGGGCCGGCTAAGCCCTTCCTTCTTCTGGCTTCTTCTGACTTCTTCTTCCCGACTAAAACAAGCTTTTAGAAATCCCCTTCAATCCCTTCAACTCCGTCAGATACTTCTTGAACTCAGGCAACTTATCTCTCGCAATAACCAGAACCGCATCTCCAGTGGAAACTACTACCGCATCTTTGATCCCGACACACGCCAAAACTTGCGGGCCGTTGTTGGCTACGATTGTGTTTTCGCAATCGCGCTCGTAAACATTCTTGCCTACGGAGACGGTGCCTTTTTTGTTTTTGGCATGAACACGTTCGAGCGATTCCCACGATCCGATGTCGTCCCAGAAGAACGGCGCGCGCACCATGAACACCGCCTTCGCGTGTTCCATGATTCCGTAGTCCACCGATTCCTTGACGCAGTCGGTGTAGAACTGGTCGATCGCTGCTTTCGAGAAACCGGCGCGTTCGGCAAGTTCCATCTGTTCGAAAAGTACCGGCATCGACTTCTTGAATTCCTCGATGATGACCGAAACCTTCCAGATGAACATGCCGCTGTTCCAGCAGTAGTTTCCGGAGTCCATGTATTGCTGAGCCTTGGCCGCCGAGGGTTTCTCGACAAATTTCTTAACGGCGTGAACGCGGCAGCCGTTGGTTTCACCGATCGGTTTATCGACATTGATGTAGCCGTAGCCGGTGTCGGGACGTGTCGGCGGAATTCCGAAAACGACGAGTCCTTCCTGCGAAACCGCGGTTTCTACTGCGACATCGAGAGCGGTGCGGAACAGCTCGGTGGTGCTGATCGAATGATCCGCCGAAAGCACCGCCATCACTGCGTCGGGGCCATATTTCTTCGCGATCCATGAGGCAGCGATTGCAACTGCCGGTGCAGTATTCTTGCCAACGGGCTCAACGATGAAATCGCAAGGCGCCGATTCGGGCAGGGCTTTACGGATCATTCCGGCCATCGCTTTTCCGGTGACGATCAGCGGCTTTACTTTGCCTTTGCACCAGGGCTTTACACGGTCGATGGTTTCGACGATCATAGGTTTGCTGCTTATAATAGGAAGAAGCTGCTTCGGCGTTCTGCTGCGGCTGAATGGCCAGAACCGCTCACCGATTCCACCTGCGAGAATTACCGGAACTACGGTTGCTTTCATCTGTGATTTCCCTTCTGTCGATTGGCAATTTGCTGGATGAAATTAAATTGCGCAAACGGGAAGTTGGATCAAGATCCGGATCATGAGGATTAATAATCCTTGGTGTGAATGTTCTAATTAAAACCTAACGTGCCACTAACAATCCCGAATCATTTTAATCATGTAAATTCATGAAGTATTCACTGACGGAGAACGGTCATGGCACGTGAAACGATTTTTGTAGTGGAGGATGAAGACGACATCCTTGAGCTGATTTCCTATAATCTGACACGCGAAGGATTTTCGGTGAAAGGTTTCGGATGCGGCGAGGATGCGGTGAAAGCCTTGCAGACAGGACTTCCCGATGCGCTTGTTCTCGATCTGATGCTACCGGGGATCGATGGCATGGAAGTCTGTCGGCGCCTGCGTTCGATGTCGGGTGGTGCCGGTGTGCCGGTGGTGATGCTCACAGCAAAAGGCGAAGAGGCAGACATCGTGCGCGGTCTTGAAAACGGTGCCGACGACTATATGGTAAAGCCTTTCACGCCACGCGTTCTTGTCGCAAGACTGCGGGCGCAGCTTCGTCGTCGTCACAGTGACCCTTCGTCAATACTCGACAAATCGGAAGCGATCATCGAGATCGCGGGAATTTCCATTCATCCCGGAATGCGGACTGTTACCGTGAACGGCAAACCTGTAAAAATGACGGCATCGGAATTCAAGGCGCTTTATTTTCTTGGATCAAGGCCCAACTGGGTCTTCTCCCGTTATCAGATTGTTGAGGCGGTTCATGGCGAAAACTATCCGGTGACAGATCGCAGTGTCGACGTGCTGATCGTGGGTCTGCGCCGCAAGCTTGGTGAAGTGGGCAACCGGATCGACACCGTGCGCGGAACCGGCTACACATTCAGGGATGGTCACAATGACTAAGCCAGGATATTTCGTTCATGCACTGAAAACCGTTTCGATTGTGTCGCTTGCAACAGCGGTGACAGTACTTGTCTATGCGTCGTATTCGTTCAGGAAAGCTGCGACCGGCCAGGATAAAAATGATCTTCTGCGCACGGCCTGTTTTGTCGAGGAACATGTTCAGCCCTGGCTTGAGGGCAATCCTGCGACTCTTGATTCCGTCTGCAAGGTGCCGCTGATTTCAAGCTGGTGCCGCGTGACTGTGATTGACAAAACAGGAAAGGTTCTTGCCGACTCGCGAGAGAATCCGGCGTACATGGAAAACCACGCTGGGCGTCCTGAGGTAAAGGAAGCACTTGCCGGAGACACCGGTTGGGCCGAGCGAGTCAGCGGGACGATTGGTGTTCCATATCAGTACGTGGCTTATCCCGTGAGAGCCAATGGAACGGTCACGAAAATCTTTCGTGTCTCGCGTCGTGTCAACGGCGTGGCCGAAGTCGGAACACAGATTTTTGCACAGACAGCACTTGCCGGACTTGCTCTGATCTTGCTCGCAATGGTCGGAGCGTTCTGGATTTCGAGATTTCTCTCGAAACCGATTGTGACAATCACCGA
>CAIOZP010000268.1 GCA_903862805.1 uncultured Fibrobacterota bacterium | reverse complement strand
ACCCGGTTGGTGTTCCTATATACATCTTAAGAACATCAATGCCACTTTCCGAATAGGTAACCGTTTGAGATGTTGAAGCTCCTACAGATGTGCCAAATCCTTTCGATGTTCCTTTATATGTTTTGTTGAGCTGCAATGGCGGAATTACGGCACCATCACCGCCACCGAAATTATCCATAGGATCCGAGAGAAAGAGATCCCGGTTGTCGGGGCCGTAAAACCAGAGACGACTGCCGTAGATACTGAGTCCCACTCTGGTTTCGGGAGCTTTGGCATATATCACATCAAGTAACTTCAGGATCGCTTGGTAGCGTTCACCTTGTCCATCGGTATTACTGGTAGAGTAAGAGTTATCGACAATAAACATAATCGAACAGGGATCGGGGTCTTCAAGATGCTTGATGATATTTTGAGCATAGACATTCTCACTCATGGCCACTGTCCCGAGCGGTACGATAATTGTCTGCGTATCCGCAGTGGCAAGCCCGCCAGTCCATGAGAATTTGCCGACCTTATCTGCCAGTGAAACAGATACAAGGCAGAATAAAAAACCGAAGAATACTCGCATCATCCGAATAGTTCTTTTCTCTGTAAACGTCATTTAGAGCCCCCCCTGAATTCAGGTATTATTTCAATCTACAATCTAACCCTATATTGATTTTGCTGACAGGCATAAATGAGCGAATCAGACGAAAACGCTTCCTTATTTGGTAGGCACTCCAATTAAGACGAATGATAAATTGTGGGACTTATTGCCAATATTTGTGATCAGTCAATACTGAATCCATCATAAATTGGTAGCCACTTCGACCTCGAGTTTAATCAATGAAGAAATTTCTGAGTGCGACAAATTAGAGAGCATAAAATCTCCGAACTTTCAGTTGCCATAAATCAGCAAATCCGATCAGGAGAAGGGGCCTAATCAAACCTGCTTCATCACGCCACTTACTCATTCGGAGACATTGTTTTGAAATATCTGGTCACAACAATTTTAAATATCAACTACGAATCACTGAATGATAATTCTGAATGTCTGGGAATTTTCCCCATTCCGGATTTGTGCTAAATAAAACCCCGAAGCCATTCCTGAAAGATCAATGGAAACCGATGTTTCGTGAGTTATAAGCTCACTAACAATGCGCCCAGCGGCATTGCAAACAGTGATTGCTCCTCTCGATTTCGAAGGTAAAGTAAAGATGCACTTGTTTTCCATCTGGATCATATTGAAAAGCTTATTTGAATTGCAGAATGATACTGCCGCCAATGTTGGTCCCGGTATCAGATACGGGCGATTCGCATCAAAGCCCTGTAGCTGTTTCATGAACCAACCCTTCTCTCCGATTGTCTCATCGGGAAGAGTATAGTCGGTTCCCTGCTGAAGGCCTTTGCCTACTAAAAATCCTATGAAACCGGCATCGACAAATTCCTGAACATGCGTGAAGAAATACGGGAAGTAAGTGTCCTTATAGGCATTCGCCATATTGGTCATATCGAGCGTGTTTGCATTGTCCATATTGCCTATGGAAATCTGCCAGCCGAGAACCGGCAGATCGAGTCCCTGACCAATCTGCTTGACCCATGCGAGATAGTTTTTCATCTGCTGATCGCCCCAGTACCAGTAGGTTCGACCATCCATCATTTCCCATGTACCTGCACACCAACCGTTTTTCTCGACCGCGATAAAATCCGGAGCGTCAACTGTATTTGCCGCAGGCCGGGTAGTTGAACTTCCAAAATAAAGTTTATTGAAAAAATCGACATTGATCTTTGCCGAAGTATCTCGAAGCGCATCAGTAGACCACACCAGTCCATTACTGTTCCAGCCGGCGCCATTGAGATTGAGATCCACCGACCAATGCGAGGCCAGAAATCCGACGTATGCATCAGGTGCATATTTATGAATCGTGCGAATGATTGCTCTTCCGACTCCGGCAAGATTGTTTGGAAGATCACTGAGATAACTGTTGTCGATTACAACTTT
>CAIOZP010000267.1 GCA_903862805.1 uncultured Fibrobacterota bacterium | reverse complement strand
TGTGAGAAACTATATCCAAGCGAGATCGATCCAGTGAATGTTGGGGTGATCTGACCCGATACCCCGATTGAGCTGGTAATCGATTGAACATTTTGTCTCTCGAGAGCGGAAATATCTACAAAGAGAAAGTCGGTATGACCAGATCATACAGGAGATCGGTCGTGTCCCACTACACAGCTCATACGGTGCAGTCAAGGCATTCACGGAGAAACTCTCAAAGGACGGGTTGTCTCCGGCAACCTGCAACAGAGTAATCTCTCTTGTTAAGGCGGCAGTTCGCAATGCCTACGATACCAGAGAGGGAGTGGACTATCACCGAGCCATAACAGAGAACTATCTATCAGGGTTTCCAATGTATCCCGAGAACAGTATTTGCTATCGAAATCTGTCAACCGATGAACGTAATAAACTTTGGCAGAATCTCATTTGGCAACTAAAACCACTCTATTATTTCGCCAACTGTATGCCTGTTCGTGTGAGTGAACTTGTTTGTATTACTCGCGAAAGAATTCACCTCGACACAAGAAGTATCGACCTCCCAATGGGGACGGTAAAAAATGGTCGAGTGAGGGTACTGATTATTCCGGAGGAGTTTGTTCCTTATGTCAGATGGATGCTTTCTACTCCGGCGAAATATCTCTTCAATCGCGGAGTCGAACACGACTACGCACCAATAGGATTCGGCGTTTTCCCGAAAGACACTATTACTGTAAGGAAATTTGAAGAACAATCGGCGTTCCGTAAGGCAATGAAGCTTTCTGGTCTCACGGATTACAACTTTCACAAAACCAGACAGGAAGCGATTCTGAATTTGGCGCAAGAAGGGTGGGAGTTAGAGGCTATCCGACTTGTCGGAGGGTGGGAGACACTGGAGGCATTCGAGAGGTATTTGAACAAAGACCTGTACTTGCATATCAAACAAGGGACGTATAAAGTTGACCTGACTTGGAAGACACGTTTTGCAGTTGACTTGATTCCTGAAACCAATCAAGACAGCGGAAATATCGTTCAATTTCCTGCGGCGGGGACAACGAGCGGGGACAACGAGTCACTTTTGCTTGACACGGCGCGAAAAACAAAAGCCTTGTAGCTCTTTATAATTACAAGGCTTTGAAGTGGTGCCCCCGACTGGAATCGAACCAGCGACCTGCGGTTTAGGAACGCGAGAAACTCTCTTGAAATTCAATAACATACAACGATATTGCACCTTTTAGTTGCACCTTTAACCAAAAACTGCGGAACCTGTCTTTTCTTTCCGCAAAAAATTCCATCTTTGAATCACGAACGCACAAACTCCCGCAACGGCCCGAACTTGCCTTTGTCAGCTTCCCGCAAAGCCTCGATGTACCGGCGTCTCGTTTCACCTGTATCGGAAAGATTATCGCCGCCCCAAGTGAAGCGCGGTTCCTTCATGCTGTCAAGCAAAAGGTCTGTCATAAGACGTGCGTGTCTCCCGTTGCCATTTACAAAGGGATGAATGCAGACAAGCCGGTGATGAAATCTTATCCCGATATCGTCGGCACTTTCATCCTTCGATTCAATCCACAGCTTTGTGTCTTCGCATAGGTTTTTCACCGCTACCGGAATCTGCATCCACGACTTGCCGATATTCTTGTCGCTTCGCCGATAAGTCCCGGCCCACCGCCAAACGGTTCCAAACATCCGCTTGTGAAGCTCCCGGATAAAACTCTCATTGAGGATGTCGGGGGCGCGTCTTCTTTCAAGCCATTTCAGCGCGTCAAGGATGTTCTCGTGTTCCCACCTGTCAAGATCACTCCTGCGGGAGATATGCGAAAGCAGAAGCCCTTGCGCTTCGTCTGGATCAATCGGTGTTGCACCTTCGGGATATTCAAAATTCATTTTACTTCATCCCAAAAATTCGCACTTTGTTTTTCTATCAGTTCTTTCACCGAAGACTGAAACATTTCCTCGTTTTCCGATTTGTCAAGCCCCTGCGCTTCAAGTCGCATGGTGTGAACCGTGCGGCTCAATTGCTTCGATGCAACCATTTCAGCCTGTTTGCGGACGGTGGCATCAAGGGATTCACGCGGAACAAAGCCATAGACAAATACACAGTCCAAGGCATCCGCAACACGGCGCATATTCTTGATTGACAGATTGCCCCCGCGCTCTGCGTTCTCGATCACGGCGGCGCGCTGTTGAGTCACCCCAAGGCGTTCCCCAAGTTGGCGCGAAGACATACCCAAGGCTTCACGAATGGCGCGAATCCATCCCTTCGCCGGTGTGCCG
>CAIOZP010000266.1 GCA_903862805.1 uncultured Fibrobacterota bacterium | reverse complement strand
CGGTGAAAGCCCCAGAAACGCCAGATCAGCGGCAGTGACACTCGGCCCCTGAGCAAGAATGCACGCTCGCTCGACAATGTTACGTAGTTCCGAAATGTTTCCCGGCCATGAATAAGACGACAAAAGATCAATGGTAGACTTGTCGAAATTTCTGTCGCTTCCGTTTCGTTTGAGCAAATTTTCCACAAGCGGCGAGATGTCTTCAATTCTTTCACGCAGTGGTGGAACATTGACAGAAACCGATTTCAGCAGGCGATAAAGTTCTGAACCGAATCCGCCTTCGGCAACAAGTTTCTCAAGCGGACGGCTGGTTGAACAAATGATTCGAGGATCAGATTTCAGATCACGCTTTCCACCAACTCTGCGGAACTCCGATGATTCGAGTAGATGCAGAAGCTTTGCCTGGAAGGATCCGGAAATATTTCCGATTTCGTCAAGGAAAAGTGTCCCTCCGTCAGCAAGTTCGGCAAGTCCACTCTTGCGGGTTTTCGCATTTGCAAACGCGCCTTTTTCGTGTCCGAATATTTCACTTTCGAGGCGTGAACCGGAATACGATGAACAGTCAATAGAAACGAACAGACGATCGGCTAAAGGCCCGGAGGAATGGATGGCCCTTGCGACAGCTTCCTTGCCGGTTCCGCGTTCTCCGGTGATTAGCACGGTTGACAAAACGGGAGCGATTGCCAATACCGACTTTCGCAAAGTGCGGGCCACACGGCTCTTGCCGATTATTCCCTTTTCGTCAACAAAAAGTTCGCGGCGCATCAGTCCGCATTCGGTGTCTTTTTTGAACCGTTCCCGCGCCCTTTCAATGAACACGACAAGTTCTCGAATCTGCGACGGCTTTTTGACATATTCGCATCCACCGTATGCGAGACATTCGATGGCAGTGCCGATGGTTGAATTTCCAGTCAGCATCACCACCGAGGTTTCGATGGATTCGCTTCGCATAACCTTGAGAATTTCGATACCGTTTCTTTTCGGCATGAGCAGATCGAGAACTACTACAACATAACGCTCATCACGGATCTTGGAAAGCGCCTGATCACCATCGGAAACGATGTCAACATCATAGCCATTTTTGACAAGTTCTTTGCCAAGTCTCACTCTCTGTACCGAGTCGCCTTCAGCCAATAGCAATCGGCATTTCCGCTTTACAATATCGGAATCAGAATTCATTGCGACATTTCCCGATCGGAAAGAATTTCCTTCATGAGTTGACGAAGCGCGATCAGGGCACGGCCCCTGTGGCTGACGGAATTTTTCTCATGGTCTTCCGCTTCGGCAAAGGTCTTTTCCCATCCTGATGGAACAAACAGCGGATCATAACCGAACCCGTTTGATCCGGCCGGTGAAAAAGCGATGGCGCCTTCCACTTTTCCATCCACGGTCCGCCTGAATCCGTCAGGGCCGACCAGTGCCATCACACAGCGAAACCGTGCGGTACGATTTTCGGCCGGAACATCTCGCATATTGTCAAGCAGCTTTGCGATGTTGCGACTGTCATCGACAGGTTCACCGGCATAGCGGGCGCTGAAAACTCCCGGCTCGCCACCGAGCGCATCGACTTCCAGTCCTGAATCATCTGCAAGCACCCAGCCTGCGGTTCGCGCATGAACATAATCCGCCTTGATCTCGGCATTACCGGCAAAGGTGTCGGCGGTTTCCGGAATATCAGGAGTTTCTCCAAGAGCTTCGCTAATTGTCTGCAGAACAACAGGCAGACCGAAATCCGAAAATATCCGGTCGATCTCGCGCAGCTTGCCTTTGTTTCCGGTAGCGACTGTCAGTACAATTTTTCGATTAGCCATTATTCCCGCTTGTCAAGACAGAAAACTGAATGGGTAATAAATTACATTTTACCCGATTTCTCAGGCGATTATTCCGCTTCCTTGTAGAAAACGTACCGTATATTCCTCTACTGAATTAAAGGATGTAAATGACCGAACGAAAATTTTCCAATGACCCGATTTTCCGCCGACTGCCGGTGATACTTGTCGCATTGATGACGCTTGGCAGTGGAATAGTAAACCTATGGTCGATCAGTACCGCCGAACTCCCTGAACGTCTGGCGGTGGTTCGCGAAATCTTTCCAATCGAATTCGACCACATCTCTCGTTACGCCGTTCTATTCATTGGATTCGCACTTGTCATTTCAGCGCTGAAACTTTACAGACGAAAAAAACGCGCCTATCAGATGGTCGTCGGATTATCGCTCATATCTGTTCTGTTCCACATGAGTACCGGTCTCAACTACGAGGAATCTTCTCTCGCGCTCGTTCTTGCCGCCATTGCATGGCTCAACCGGAGGCAGTTCAATGTGCAAAGCGGCAGACCTGATCTTGGCGGAGCTGCGACACAAATTTTCATGCTCGTCGGCTTCGCAATTCTTTACGGAGTGGCGGGTTTCTGGTTCCTTGACAAAAGGCAATTCGGAATCGACTTTCAACTCGACGACTCAATCGCCGAGACAATCTCGTGCCTCATTCTCCAACCTGATCCGGATGTAATTCCACGCACGCATTTTGCCGTCTGGTTCCTCGAATCATTCACGGTCATATCGATTGCCTTCACAATATATGGACTCTTCGCACTTTTCCGGCCGGCGTTCTACCGCTTCCACGAGCAGCCGCTCGAACGACTTGCCGCAAAGAGAATCGTTGAAGCGCACGGGAAATCTGCACTTGATTATTTCAAGTACTGGCCGGACAAATCCTACTTTTTTTCGCAGTCGAAGAAAACAGTTATCGCCTACGGAGTCGGGCGTGGATTCGCTGTCGCCCTCGGCGATCCGGCGGGTCCCGACGAAGAAATCGAAGAAACGATCCGCGCCTTCGACGAATTTTGCCGTGACAACGATTGGAAACCGGCGTTCCATCAATGCCTGCCCGATTTCCTTCCGTACTATCAACGCGCAGGTTTCCACAAAATCAAAATCGGTGACGACGCGGTCTGCGACATTTCCGACTTCTCACTTGAGGGACAATCACGCAAGCGCCTTCGCAATATGATCAATGGCCTGACAAAATCAGGCGTGACCTTCACCCGCTTTGAACCGCCACTTTCCGATTCACTTCTCGCCGAAATAACCGATGTATCCAACGAATGGCTCGATATAGAAGGACGGCGTGAGCGCACATTCACGCTCGGACTTTTCGATCTGGACTACGTTAAGCAGACACCGGTTTTATTGGCCAGAGATGCATCGGGGCGGCTGCTCGGTTTCCTCAACGAAATCCCTTCGCATTGCGCGGGTGAAGCCACCATCGACCTCATGCGCCGTCGTCGCGAAGTCCCTGACGGCCTGATGGATTTCCTCTTTGTCAACGCGATCGCCGATTTCAAAAACCGTGGTTTTACCCGCTTCAATCTTGGTCTTACGCCAATGTCGGACATTCATGAGAGCGACAAGGCGAGTGCAGAAGAAAAACTGATCCACAACTTTTTCAGTCACCTGAATTTCCTTTTCAGCTATGAAGGGTTGAAGCATTTCAAATCGAAATATGCGACCCGATGGGAACCGCGCTACACGGTCGTGAAATCAGTCTTCGACCTGCCGCGCTTCATGCTGGCACTCGGTGCAGTTTCAGAAGTGAAGAAACCGCGCCGATGAGCAACACTAGCAAAACCATTGCGCAGTTCTTACTCGCATCTGTCAAGCAGATCTGGCCGTGGTTTGTTGCAGCGCTCTGCCTTGTCTGGGTCTTTCATGACATCAGGCCGGATCGACTTTTCGATCTGGCCTTTCACATCAATTGGTGGTGGATCGCATTGGGAATTGCGCTCGACGTCGCAAGCTACGCGGCGCAAGGACTCCGCTGGCAGTTGCTTCTTTCCCGAGATGGAAACATTACTGTGACCAAAGCCACTCAGGCGATCTATGCCGGTCTGTTTGCAAATGAAATTCTTCCACTTCGCCCCGGCGAACTGGTTCGCACCTGGCTCGTTTCACGCTGGATGAACCGCAGTTTCACCGGCATCCTTTCGACACTTGGAGTCGAGCGGTTCTTCGATGCAATCTGGCTTGCTGCCGGTATCGGAATCATGGCATTCTTCGTACCGCTTCCACAGGCAATTACATCGGCGGCGAAAATCCTCGGTATGATTTCGATCATCTGTATTGCCATTTTCGCTGTTCTTGTTTTGTCAAGAGAGCGATCAAACACAAATAAATCTACCAATGCTATTTCCAAAGTGCTTGAGACCTTCGCATCGTCCATCCGTGCCATCGGATTCTCTTCCGGTTTTTTTCTTTCGCTATTGGGATCGGCATTGATCCTCGTTGCACAGGCACTGTCTTTTTGGTGCATCATGGCAGCATGCGGAATCCATATCGGCGTTCTTCCGGCAGCGGCGGTGTTACTGATAGTTCACCTCGGAACGACAATACCAAATGCGCCGTCGAATATTGGCAGTTTCCAGTTCTTCTGCGTGCTTGGCCTCTCACTTTTCGGCATTGACAAAACGACAGCAGGTGGATTTTCCATTTTAGTTTTCGTGGTGCTCACAGCTCCGCTTTGGCTACTCGGATTCTTCGCGCTGAGCCAAAGCGGAAACGCGATCACCGGCATCCGCGAAGAAATTTCAAAACTAACAGAACATCCAAAGGACAAGTCATGAAAGCAACAGCAACAATATTTTTACTTGCCGCTTGCGCAATTCCCGCTTTCTCAAAAGAACAAACTGATTCCGACACAATGCAAATAGCGCCATTTGGCGCGGTTCATCTCTACGGTGCCTCATCCAACCCGAAGCAGATAGTGCTTTTCATTTCAGGTGACGGCGGCTGGAATCAAGGTGTGGTTGACATGGCAAAATCTCTTTCGCAACTCGATGCGACAGTGGTTGGTGTCGATGTCATGAAGTATCTGAAAGCCGCGCAGGCAAAAAGCGGAAAGTGTTTTTATCCGGCAGAGGATTTTGAAAATCTGTCAAAGGTTGTTCAGTGCCGGCTCAAGTTCAAACAGTATGAGCAGCCGATTCTATGCGGCTATTCATCAGGCGCAACATTGGCATACGCGATAATTGCACAGGCGCCTACGACCACGTTTCGCGGAGCGATCAGCCTCGGCTTCTGTCCCGATCTTCCGCTGGTCAAATCGCCGTGCAAAGGTTCAGGACTCGCATGGCAACCCGGCCCTGATGGCAAAGGCGTAGTATTCGAACCCGACGAAAAGCTACAGGTTCCATGGATTGTTTTGCACGGTGCCGATGATCAGGTTTGCAATGCCAAATCCACCAAGGCTTTTGTCGGGCGTGTCGAGGGCGCAAAACTCATTGAGCTGCCGAAGGTCGGACATGGTTTCGGAATAGAGAAAAACTGGCTGCCGCAGTTCAGGCAGGCATTCGATGGAATAGCCAATACGGTTCACCCTTCCGAGGCACCGCCAAGCCCGCAGACCAAAATCCCCGATGTCGATGATCTTCCGCTGGTCATGTTCCCTGCCGCTGGAAACAACGATCTCATGACCATACATTTCACCGGCGATGGAGGTTGGGGAGTTACCGATGACGGCATGTCGAAAGAACTTTCAGCGCAGGGAATTCCTGTCGCAGGTGTCAATTCGCTCAAGTATTTCTGGCAGAAACGCACACCCGAAAGCACTTCGGCGGATCTTGCAAGGATCATGCGATCAGGACTTGCCAAATGGGGCAAAAAACGTGTCATTCTCATCGGATATTCATTCGGTGCCGACATCATGCCATTTATCGTTAATCGTCTTCCGCAAGACCTTCGGGACAAGATTGCTCTAATCGTCCTGATCGGCCCAGCACACCGGATCGATTTCGAATTCCACGTCGGTAGCTGGTTCGGCCTGTCTAATCCAAACGCGCTCGAAGTTCTGCCTGAGCTTAAAAAACTCGCCGGTATGCACATACTCTGCTTCTACGGCAAAGACGATGACGACACAGTGGCGCCGGACATCAAGGATTTTGCGAAGGTCGTGGTGCTCGACACTGGACATAGGGTTGGAAAAAATTTTGGTGAAATAGTAAAAGACATCCTTGTTGAATGCAGGTAGCTCGATGATGTACGACAATTTCTCACGGGTAAAAAATGTGCTCATTACGTCTATTTTATTTTCATATTCCCTCTTGTATATTCATTTTATGAAAACT
>CAIOZP010000265.1 GCA_903862805.1 uncultured Fibrobacterota bacterium | reverse complement strand
GCGAAACCAGCGCGATCCTTCACCTTTTCACTGAATCGCGTGGGCGAGTTCATGCAATTGCACGCGGCTTTACAAATCGTAAAACCGGTGAACAAACTGTCGAACGCGGGCAGATAATCGAGGCGGTTCTGTTCTCCAAAAGTGGCGCAGAACTCGAAACACTCTCGAAGCACAGCCTTGTCGAACAGTTTCGCGACACTGCTATCGATCTTGAAAAATCTGCAATGCGTGATATTGCTTTGGAACTGGTTCACGGAGCGATAAAAGACTGCGGATCTCATCACGAAATCTTTCCGTTTTTATGTGGGTTCTTTTCGTGGCTGGATCGGACGCCGGTTGAGAAATGCAGCCCATGTGCTGTCTGGCTTTTCTGCCGACGGTTCGCGCAGGAAATGGGATTCGATTTTCAACTTGACGGATGCGCACAATGCGGAAATGCTGCCGATGAATATCTGCTTAACATCCGGGACGGAAGCATCGAATGCCGATCATGTTCCGCAATTTCAGGTAACCGTGGTGCGCCATTGCCACAAAGCGCTTTGAATTATCTGCGAACAGCCAAACCATCCGCGAAAGAGCTGTCATTACAAATTGGAAACGATGGAATGATGAAAATCACGTCGTTGATGGTTGATTACTGCCGTTTTCATTTCGATATAGAATGGGAAATAAAAGCACTGGAGTTTCTGAGCTCGGTTCGAAGAAAATAACCGCGGCGAATCTGTGCTATCATTCTGCCGAACACCTTGACCGGACTATCCGAGAATCTGCCAGTTGAATCCCCACCTGAAGACAAGCCCCGGCAATTCCTGACCCGGAATGTAGAAGATCCTGCGATTCATTATGTTGTCGATCTGATTGTATAGGCGGAAGTTTTTTATCTGCACAGATGTCTTGAGCGAGATGTCGTAAATCGGCTCGTTGCGAGGTGCGATATTTTCCGTTCTGCCGGTATCGCGTGTGCTCCAGAATGTTCCGCCGAGATCAAACTGAATGCTTCGCGTGCTCTCTTTCCGGCAGATGTTGAAGTTGATGTCGCTCTGCGCCTTGATGCGCGGCTTTGTATCTGTAAACTGAACAGACGACACAATTTCGACCGGCCCGCGCCAGCGACCGAGACGCGGCGACAGAATAAGAACCTGCGATGGCTGTTTGTACGGCGGAGCAAACGGCGCCCACATCGCAGCTACAATGCTGTCACTTATTCCGTGGTATTTGACAAGTGCAATATTCATCCCGAAGTAACGTGCGTCGTATCCGATGTCGGCACCGGCGACGAGATATGGACAGATTCCCGTTTTGTAAACGGCAAATGATGTATCGGCCGGAATTGTCGGGCCGAGGCGATCGTAGTTGCAAAAGCCCCCGATCTGGAATCCGGCAACATCAAGAGCAAGATCAGCCTTGCCATAGTAGGTAAATTCGCGTTTGGCAGGATATGTTATATCGTGGGAACGCAGTCCGCCGGCAACTTGAAGTTTTGTTCCGAGAAGACCGAAAAGCGTATGATTCAGCGACGATCTTATTCCGCCGCTTGCGAGGGTGAATGTATCGGGAAGCATTGTGAAGCGATTCATTTGATCACGCTCGGCAGATATATCGAGCAGAACCGAATCGCATTCTGCAAAGCGGAAGCCCGGCTGAAGTCTTCCCGAAAAACCTGTCGATGCGCTGCGGTTATCCCATATAGTGTCGGATCGGGGGAAGTTCAGGTGCGTCACGTTTGATCCGACATCGAATCGGGCAAGTGCCACAAAAGCCGCCGACGGGGGATTTATTGCGACATCTATGATTGCGTGGTGTGTGTAGGCGGTTTGCGTTGTTATATCAAGCGAATCTTTTTTGGCAGTGTCCAAAGACGGACGAAACACATCGTGGATGCGGTCATCATAAGAATATTTCAGCTGCGCAGAAAAACCGGCAGTCGGATGAAATGAAAAACGCAGAACCGCCGACAGATCGTTCGCTTGCGGATTTATGCCTTCCGAACTGACATAGTTGTTTACGTAATCGTCATTAGGATCGTTGAGAATATTCCGGTATGTGTCGTGATAAAGCTCCCATATACTTCCGTTGGAATGGTTGAAAATCCCGCGATCAAGATGATGATAAGCGGTCATCAGGCTGATCTCGGATTTATCTGTAAGAGCGCGGCGGAAACGGACATCGAGTCCGTTGTCGTTGAAGAGCCGCGCTCCCTGGCCGCCATTCTCCCAAAGCAGAACGAGATCAGGACGCTTCGTCATGATACCGGTGTCGGCCGAAGAGATTTTTCCGTCTGGGGCGATGTGCCACGACATCGCGGTTCTGATTGCCTCTGCATCGGGAACACCTGCCGGTGCGAGTACCATGTGCAGCGGATCGTCGTCGTTGACACCGGCAATGAATGCCGGAGAACCGAAGGTCATAAGTTTGTACGGATAACCGGAAAGTCCGGCGACAGCATTGGTAAACCACGGGTGACGCGACAGCGCGCCTGCAAATCCGAGATGATCGGTCTCGAAGCGTTCCTGACGCGTTACAAGATCCGGCGATTCGGCAGAGTCGCCGCGAATAGGTGCGATAAGCGGATCATATCCGGGCGGAAGCGAATCTATGCGGGCAAGTCTGTCGGCTTTTTTGACCGTATCTTTCAAACTGTCTGGCGAAAGCGCATAGGCTGAATTGCTGATCGCTGTTCCAACGTTTCGGTTTGAAGTAATCGTGCTTAGCGTATCGGCTGATACAACATGCAATAAAACGGAGGCGATCAATGTAATCAGCGGAAACAATCGGGAATGTTTATCGGACATCTATGAATTGCCTTTACTGTTGAAGTGTAAAAATACATCGAAACAGCGGCGCCGGCTTGACTGAACGATCCATTCTTGCTCGCGACATTCCGGATG
>CAIOZP010000264.1 GCA_903862805.1 uncultured Fibrobacterota bacterium | reverse complement strand
CAGAAACATAGTGCGAAAGCTCGGCGGTGAGCTCGGCCATTGTCATTAATTTGAGCTGGCCGGAAACAGTGAAAAGTTCGTAGGTATTGCCAGATGAATGCACGATATCCATGTTGATTCCTGTCTCAAAAAATCTGCGTTGCAAAAACTTCGGGACAGCTTAGCATTGATAAACAGGGTAGGCAAGGTCAAGCATCGAGAACCGCTTCAAACTCTTCGATGTAATCGGCAACCCCTGGGCAATTTTCGAGACAGGTTGAAAATATTTTTCTCGCATCTTCTACCAGACCGCATATTTTTGCCGTATCTGCTAGGTTAAGCAAAGAATCTTTCTTGAACGGATTAACCTTCAATGACTCGAGAAACAGGCTGAACGCATCACGAAAATCACCACGGTAGTAACTGACAATCCCAAGCCCACAGTATGCATCGGCATTCGGGCCGTGCTTGTCTATCACATCAAGGTACCGGGCTGATGACTGCATGATGTCGCCCTCTTTCAAAAGGCGGTCGGCCTCGGCAATATCAGGATCATAGATACCAATCTTGAGCGCGCGTTCGCTGTTGTAAATATTGTTGCTGTTGTTTTCGACAGCTTCCGCGAAGATTGTCAGTTCTTCTGACTCTGGATTAAGAAGAGCCGCCTGCGAAATAAATCGCTTGGCATCTGGAATACGACGGAGCTTGAGCGCGGCATCGAAGAGATTCATCGCAGCATCACAGTATTCCGGAGCAACTTCGCATGAACGCCTGAACATCAGATAGGCATCTTCCCAGGCACCTTGGACCCACGAAAGTATTCCGATATCGTTTAACACTCGTGCGTCAGCAGGATTTTCCTGAAGAATATTTACGAGAATTCTTGCTGCCTCAGGAAGGCGACCTTCTTCAATCATCTGCTCGGCAAGTTCGGTGCTTCCTTCAGGCAAATTCAGGTTCGAATCCATGCGGTTCTCCTTGCCGTTCAGACGGCCATTTCGGCGACTATGCGGTCAATATATTCTTTGAGCCTTGGAAGCAATTCTGACTCTGGAACTTTTTCTATACTGGAGCCTTTCATAAAAATCAGCCCCTCGCCGTCGCCACCAGCAATGCCGACATCTGCTTCGCGAGCTTCACCGGGACCGTTCACAACACAGCCCATCACTGCGACCTTGATTGGCACATCTATCCCGGAAAGCATCTTCTCGACTTGTTCGGCAAGATCGATAGATCCGATTTTTGTACGGCCGCATGTTGGGCATGCAATAACTACCGGACCGCTCGCAAGTCCGAGTGACTTGAGTATTTCTTTGGCGACCGGAATCTCCTCGACCGGATCTCCGGCGAGCGAAACGCGGATCGTATCGCCGATTCCCTCCGACAACAAAATACCCAGCCCGACGGCAGAACGGATCGCGCCACTGCGCACGGTTCCGGCTTCGGTGATACCGATGTGCTGAGGTATATCGGTCTTGGTTGACAGAATGCGACAAGCGTTGACGGTTGTGAGAATATCGGAAGCCTTGATTGACAAAACGAGATTATCGAAATTCAGTTCTTCCATCATACGCACATAGGCAAGCGCGCTCTCGGCAAGTGCGGCAGGTGTTGGTCCGCCATACTTTTCAAGCAGACTTTTTTCGAGACTGCCGGCATTAACACCAATGCGGATCGGGATTTTCGCAGCCTTTGCAGCATCGACTACAGCGGCAACGCGATCACGGCTTCCGATGTTTCCGGGATTGATTCTAATCTTTGCGGCACCAGCTTCGATGGCAGCTATCGCAAGGCGATAGTTGAAATGAATATCTGCAACAACTGGAAGTTCTGAAGCGGCAGTGATCTTTGCAAATGCAACGGCTGCGTCTTCGTCCGGAACTGTTACGCGGGCGATTTTACATCCGGCGGCCTTTAGCCTTGCAATCTGTGAGAGAGTTGCCTCGACATCGGTGGTAGGTGTATTGGTCATCGATTGCACAACAACCGGCGCACCTCCGCCGATCGACACCGCACCTACATTTACACGTTTCGTCTGTTTCCTAATAATGGACTGCCGCTCGATCATTTCACCTCGATCTGCATGCTGATGTCCGATCCGTTCTGCCCCGCAACGGCAAGCGTCACACCCTCGGCGACTGCGCGTCCGTCGGCCTTCTCACAGAATCCCTGCGGATTACCCTTGTAAGAAACGTCGGCGACCAGCACCTGACTTGTTCCATCCCAGTTTCTCTCATTGACAGATGCGACTCCTGACATCGCCTTGACTGCCGCGAGTATCGCGCCCTTCTGCTTGAAGGTCTTCACGCCTTTGACGGTTAGAACGAGCGAGGTTCCGTTGTTGACTTGCTTGTTCCAGTCCTCGATGATTTTTTTGATGAGCGTATCGCCGGTTTTTTGCGCGGTAGCAGCGAGTGCCTGATCGCCTGCGGTTTCGGCAGAGACATGAACCTTCGCAGCATGTCCCGATCCGGTTGCAATGATGTGCCCGTTGGAGCACAGAATCGCACGGAGCGAAATATCAGCTTGAACCGAATGCATTCCACCGAGCGATGAAGCCATGCCTTCAGCCTCTTTTGCAGAAGCCTTGCCGGTGATAAGAACCTGT
>CAIOZP010000263.1 GCA_903862805.1 uncultured Fibrobacterota bacterium | reverse complement strand
ATGCTGATATGTTGTTCCGTCGTGTCCATCGCCATTGAGCAAAAGAACACCGCTATCCACCGATAATGCTGTCGGAGATGTGATAGAGCCAGCCGCATGTCTAAACGACAGGCATCCAGCATTAGAACCACTGAAGCGGTCAAAATATGCTATCACGGCATCCGTAGTTTGGACATGCGTTGACGCCAAGGGGCGATTAGAAGCAGTCCATGCGCCCCCAATGCCCAGATATCCCAAGCTGTCGACCGTCACTGCGAGCGTTGGCGTTCCAGCATTGCGCGTATAAATATCAAAAGCACCCGACTCAGCGCCAGCAGTATTATTAATTATACGCCCATACGCTTCCGCGTAACACGTCTCTGTCCCTAAACTGTTCCAAAGCTCGTAACATATTCCAGATTTCTGACCGACTACATACGTCCCATACCGTACGCGTATCCCCTCTTGACCATTAGCTTCAACAGTCAGTCCGTCGGTTGTATCATAGGTTAAATTTGCACTATCTTTTAAAACTGTCCCCGCCGCACCGCTGGCATATGGTATACGTCCCGACCCGCCTGTGATATACGATCCGCCAATTTTAGAGCCGTTTATCAGGTAATTATAGCTCGCACTGCCTAAATTAAGACTACCGGCATCAATTTGAAAACCTGCTCCGTCTCCCGTATATTCTCTAAGGCCGGAAGTATGGAAAAACATGCGTACAAGGCCGGAGGAATAAATTTTATTGACCTGAAAAAACATGTCGGTGCCGTCATAAGCATTGTAGAAAACAGCCTCACCCGAAGTGACTGTGCGTTGTGCGCTTACCGACCCTTTACCGATAATCGTTCGGATTGCACTTGATTGACCTGTTACACTTGAATTTCCGACATAAATGTTTTGGTCTGCATTCCAGAAACCGCCAGATTCACAAATCAAATTCGCAGATTTACCCGTTCCATATTGAGCGAACAAGCCGGGGCCGTCTAACGATGCTACATTTTCATCATCTGCCGAAAGACTCACAAATTGTGTAGCCGGAGTGCGAGAAGAGAGGACACGTATCCCATTGCCATTAGCAGTGTTAGCTACAAACGAGCTACTCTGCCGCAAAACTCCCGTGGTATGAGTCCCAAATACAATCTGATCCCCAGCTCCGCCAGTAATATCACCGATTGCCACGCTTGTAAGATACGTACTAGAGTCAGTTGTCCATGCTGTCCCAGACCATTTTAATAGTCCGGTTGATGGATGGTAATTTATCCATCTTAATCCTGAAGAATAATAGGCAAGATCTCCCGTTGCAAGGCTTGCGAACTGGACATCTCCCTGTTCTGCAAAATTAATAGGGTGTTTTGCCCATGATCGGCTTCCAGCTGCAGTAGAGACCAAGGCATATCCATCTGCTATTGGGTTCCCAAGGGCAGGTTCTGCACCAACGAAACTAGCCGTCGCATAAGAACCGTTAATCGTTATTCTTCCGCCAGTGGTAAAAGCCAAAATATTAGTATGGGCGTTATACTCTAGGGTATTAGTTGCAGTCCCCATTGCAAAGCGATAAATATTGGTATCATCGCCAGACCAAAAAGCAGTTGCGCTGGAAGGGTTGCTAAATTTTTGATACCCAGTTCCTGCAACATCAGAAACCTGGATTGTATTCCCACCAAGAGTAATCCCGCTGCCGATCTTAAACCCTGCACCTAACGCACAAAGCCATGAAGCGTACCCGCCCGAATCTATGCCGAATGTTGCGGTTAATGGAAAATCGTTTCTATACACAGAAATTGCAGTCGCAGGATTTTGATAGTCTATTTTAACATTATTTGTAGAATTGCCAACAGTTAAAATCGTTCCACTGTACTGCAATGTGACGATGTCAATTAGCGCGGTTCCGCCACTATTTGCATAAGGGATTCGATTCGCGCCACCGGGGGTAAAACCACTACTAATATGTGCGATAGCATAATCATGCTTCTCTATTGCGGTTAATATACTATCTGTGGCAGAAACGGCGCCTGTAATTGCCGAGAACCCCGTCAGTGTTTTCGCTATTACAGAATCGTTATCAAGAGTCGCAGTAATGGAGATATCCGATGTCCCATCAAACGAGTGAGAGCCAGATGCTTGTCCGCCCAAAGAAATCGTTCTCGCCGTCGCTAGTTGATTTGCCGAGCTAACAGAACCAACAACAACCGAACCGTTAACAGACAAATTTTCGGTAGAATACCATTGCGTAGTAGAGGTAGAATTAAACGCGACGTAGGCGTTGTTGACAAGCGTGATCGCGATTCCCGCACCAAGGCCGTCTATGTAATGTGACCCAGAATCAGGATATACATTTATTGTTGATCCTGATTTATTGACAATAATCACTTCTCTTGAATTTGCTGAAGGCGTTGCAGGCAGCGAGACGCCGCCGGTTCCACTTGTTATTACCGATATATCAGCCGTTAAAGCCGTAGCAGTCGCTAAATTAGTTCCAGCGGCAACCACAGAGTTGGCGGCATTTGACAGCCATCCGGGAATGTAACTGCCTGCACCAAGCGTCGTCGTGTTTAGTGTTGACGGGATATCATTGGCAACCAAATTACGGAACGTTGCAGCGGCAGGCGAGCCAGAAGACGGCCCTGCATATACCGTATTTGCTGTTCGGGTTGTTGTGTCACCTATTACTGATGTTAAATAAGTAGCGCCGTCCCAAGACAAAGTGCCCGACCCATTGTTTCTTAGCAATCCGGAAGAGTTTGCAAGCCCCCCTAATGTCGTCAAAATAGTTGGCACGGAGCCTATTTGGGCAAAAGAATAGTCACCGGATTGAGCCGTAACCGCGCCCGTTCTCCCAAATACCGAGGAAACCGTTTGCGAATTATCTACTTTGTCAAATTGTGTTCCATCATATACAGCCCAATCGCCAATTTTATATGCAATTCCCCCCATTGTTCCAGCAACGGAAATCACCCAATAGTAACCCTTGGAGGGGGTAGACGGATAAACGCCGCCACTTGCATCCCAAACGCCCTGATAATTAAGTGCTCCCAGCAAAGAATCTGGAATCTGAGTTGCGGTTAATTTGCCAGAACTATTTAATGTGGCAACGCCACTGTTTGCACCAAGAAGGTTTGTATTGACGTAGGTATTCGAATCTATAGAATAAGTGTCATCAAGATGCCGAACAAGGAACCCTGCGGCTGACAACGTTGCGGCTGAAATACTTGTCAGCGTGGAGTTAAGCGGCTGATATGAGTTTACAAGCGTTGCCTTGAGCGATCCACTGGAAATTGACCACTGGACATCTGACGAATCGGCATAATTTACCGTTCCGGTAAGATTGCCCGAAATGTCAAAGGCAAGATGCAGTGACGCGGTATTGGCTATTGTAATCGTTGATGTTGCATACTCAAGCAACCCCGTAGTGGCGTTATAGTACAAATAGCCAGCGGAAAAATCCGGCAGCGTTTTCCCTTTTATCTTCTGAACTGAGGGACTGGGATAATATCCGCCCAAATCGCCCGACGCGGGGCCAGTTGGTGTTGATCCTCCGCCACTTCCAATATAACAAAGCGTTCCGTCGTCTCTTTTATAAACAAGATTGTCCTCAACGTTATCGAAGGCTAATTCACGGGCCTGCATTCCAGCTTCTAATGCTGCCGCGTTTCCCTGTCTATTTATTTGCCCAGCACCTATGCGAAATGGTGGCATACTTAGTCCTTTAGATTAACCCGACATCGTGGTCAAAGAATTTATCGGCATTAGCATCACAGAACGGAGACATGCCGTTCATTAAGCCAATGTCTTTATAATCATATTCATACCGCTTAGAGATTGTGCCTATAACGTTCACTTTGTCACCAGCAATGAGAGATGTAGCACTTGCCAAAGTGTAGACAAGTTCACCTGTTGAATAATCCATTTGAACGCCGGTGATTATATCCAAAAGCAGCTCCCGCTTGGCCTAAATTCAAGTAAATACCGCTTTCGAGGTCTGGAATATCGACAGCGCGCCCAAATGGCAGAATTGTGTTCTATCATGGGGAATTAATCCTTCGCTCAACCAGATACGGCCACGGGCCTTGCAGGTTAGCTTGCGTTAGTCGGAATCCCGAACGATAGTCGGAATTGGCAACTATTGGAGGTGGAATGGAACAGAAGAATCAAAACGTATGAAGCCAACTCGACTACAAAAATTTATTGCGGAAAGTATCTCACTTCGCTGTATAGCTGAAGTTGGAGACTGCATAGAATTAGCGATAGGCAAAAACTACCAGATAAGGATGGAGGAAGACGGCTCGGCCCAGCTTATTGCATATAGGCTGTTGCCGCAAGAAAACGCTCAGAATATTTGCGAAGACGTTTTAATCCGTAGGCTTCCTGAGTGTATTAACATGTTAAAGTTTTTGGAAAAGGAAAGCTACATAACGAGAACTAACCTTTCAGCATCACTTGACAAGGACTTCGCTGTTATTGGAGAAATAAACCCCAACTTTAACCCGTTCCCAATAAAAATATCCGATACTGACACGTTGCAATACTTAAACGAGGTTGTTGCAAAATGCAGTGTTATAACAAAAACACCTGCACTTGATGATTATGTCGTAAAATTCCAAAGCCCTGAAGAACGAAGATTTACTAAAACCAGAT
>CAIOZP010000262.1 GCA_903862805.1 uncultured Fibrobacterota bacterium | reverse complement strand
CGTCAAAGTATCAGGAACTGCGGAATACCGCAGTTCCTGACCATATTTCAGCCTTTCAGCTCTTCGACATCGCAGGTGGTTTTTCCGCCGGTAGAACCTTTGTCGCCGCCTTTTTGCGGTCGAGACGGAATAGCTCCGCGTCGGTCGATCCTTTGCCGTAAACCGCCGGTGCGAAGTGCTCAAGCCTCAAAAGACTTTCCCAGATGCAGTTGAGATTTTCAATGCGATCATGTGTGACCGTCTGCCTGTCATCTTTGGCGCTGCCCTGCGTTACACGCGCTATCACATCATTTTTACTTTTTTTTAGCACCTTTCGCCCTCATTTTTACTGTCGGAATTCACCTTGTTCAGCTATCTTGACATCGTAACGAAACCCGTAGTTCGTAAGGAGTTTGAATAATGGGTAGGCACGATGTGTATCAGGCGATTTTCTACTTTGCCGTTTTGTTCGGAGCAGCGCCGTTTCTGGGAAGGTATATCGCCGGAGTTTTTTCCGATAATAAGCCAGTCCAGTTTCTGGAACCAGTCGAAACCTTTCTCTACAAATGCACAGGCATAGACCACAAGAGTGAGATGCATTGGACGCGCTATCTTGTTGCTGTTCTGCTTTTGAATCTGTGGGGTTTGATCGCAGTCTTTGCTTTGCAGATTTTTCAGGGACATCTGCCGTTCAATCCGCAGCACCTGAAAGGCGTTGAACCTTTGCTCGCATTCAACACTGCGGCAAGTTTTGTAACCAATACTAACTGGCAGGCATATTCAGGCGAGTCAACACTGAGCTATCTGGTGCAGATGCTCGGACTTACTGTCCAGAATTTCCTGAGTGCCGCAACCGCCATGGGCGTGATGCTGGCACTTGCTCGTGGAATCGTTCGGCGCAACAGCGGTGCTCTCGGCAACTTCTGGTCTGATATTGTCAAAACAACTCTGTATATTCTTTTGCCTCTTTCGCTGGTGTTCGCGCTTGTACTTGTTGGTCAGGGCGTGGTTCAAACCTTTG
The DNA here is from genome assembly GCA_903862805.1 of uncultured Fibrobacterota bacterium. GTDB lineage: Bacteria > Fibrobacterota > Chitinivibrionia > Chitinivibrionales > CAIOZP01 > CAIOZP01. The sequence goes on along the minus strand of CAIOZP010000262.1, from coordinate 3,877 downwards.
CTCCTTACCATACGGTTCACACTCTCGCCGAAACAGATCAGGTGATTCCACTTGGTCCGGCGGCTTCGCAGATTGCAATCAAACAGCTTGGAACAAACGGTGGTGGATTCTTCGGTGTCAACAGCGCTCATCCATTCGAGAACCCGACACCGCTCAGCAATTTCCTTGAGATGCTTGCAATTTTGTTGATACCGGCGGCGCAGGTTTTCGCATTCGGTAAACTCATCAATAACAAGAAACATGGCGTGGCACTTTTCGGTGTAATGGCACTTGTCCTGCTTGTCGGATTCGGTGTGGCGTGGTACTCAGAAGTCTCGACAGCGCATCACATCGGCGTTGGGCAGTTAATGGAAGGCAAGGAACAGCGCATCGGCGTGATGAACAGCGTTCTTTGGGAAACTGTTACAACGGCTGCATCAAACGGCAGCGTAAACTGCATGCACGACAGCATGTCGCCCATTACGATTCTTGTTGGCATGTTCAACATAATGCTCGGCGAAGTCATTTTCGGCGGAGTCGGTTGCGGTGTTTATGGAATGATTCTCTTTGTTCTGCTGACGGTGTTTCTTGTCGGACTTATGGTCGGACGAACTCCGGAATATCTGGGGAAAAAGCTCGAAGCCCGAGAGATCAGATGGATGATGGCAGGTCTTCTCATTCCCAATCTGTCAATTCTTATTGGAGCGGCTATTGCGCTGACTATACCGTCGGCAGCGGCAAGCATTCTTAATCCTGGGCCGCATGGTTTGTCGGAAGTTGCATACGCTTTCAGCTCGGCCGCAGGAAACAACGGAAGTGCGCTGGCGGGCCTCAACGTCAATACGCCTTTCTACAATGTGACGCTTGCGATTGTAATGCTTCTCTGTCGCTTCGGTGTGCTGATTCCGGTGCTTGCCATTGCGGGGAGCCTTGCGCGCAAAAATGCAGTTGCCGAAAGTGACGGAACATTCCATGCCGACGGAATGATGTTCGGAGCCATTCTTCTTTTTTCGATACTGATTGTCGGTGCACTGACTTTCGTTCCGATGCTTTTGCTCGGGCCGGTTTCAGAGCACTTTCTCATGTTATCTGGCAGATTGTTTTAAGAAGGAAAACAGAAAATGAATAAAACAGAAAAATCATCAGGAGTTATTCGCGGCGCGATTGCCGGAGCTTTTGTAAAACTCAGCCCGCGCGAGCAGATCAAGAATCCGGTCATGTTTGTAGTATTCGCAGGAGCAATAATTGTATCCGGCTGCGCGGCGATCGATCATTCGATATTCTCGTTTGTCATTGCCGTCTGGCTCTGGTTCACGGTGCTGTTTGCAAACTTCGCAGAAGCAATGGCCGAAGGTCGCGGCAAAGCACATGCAAGCACTTTGCGAAACGCACGAACACAAATTACCGCGCACAAGATTTTGTTTGAAGGAGGCACAAGCACGGTAGATGTGAATGCCGATCATTTAGAACTCGGCGATATTGTTTCCTGCACAGCCGGTGACATAATTCCCTCCGATGGCGAGGTTATCGAAGGCATTGCAACAGTTGACGAATCGGCAATCACCGGCGAGTCGGCACCTGTCATCAGGGAAAGCGGTGGAGACAGAAGCGCGGTCACCGGCGGAACCCGCGTGATAAGCGACAGAATCCTTGTGCGCATCACCGCCGAACGCGGCAATACATTCCTTGACAGAATGATTTCGCTGATCGAAAACGCCAAGCGTCAGAAAACTCCAAATGAAATCGCGCTCGGGATCGTGCTTGTCACAATGACCCTGCTCTTCCTCGTGGTGGTATTCACACTTCCGGCTTTCGGGAGATATTCCGAGATCGCATCGAACGCTCCAGGCTCGACGCACATGACACTCACGATTCTCATTTCATTATTGGTCTGCCTTATCCCGACAACAATTGGCGGACTGTTAAGCGCAATCGGAATCGGTGGAATAAGTCGTCTTCTGAAAAAGAACGTACTCGCCCTGAGCGGTCGTGCAGTCGAAGCCGCCGGTGACATCGACATACTTCTTCTTGACAAAACAGGAACGATCACCCTCGGCAATCGCATGGCAGTCGCCTTCATTGTGGCACCCGGAATTTCCGAGCAGGAACTTGCCGAAGTTGCGCAGGCTTCATCCATCGCCGACGAAACACCGGAAGGTCGTTCCATTGTAATTCTCGCCAAGGAAAAATTCGGCATACGCGGACAGGACGGCGCTCCGGCTCATGCGAAGTTCATTCCATTTTCTGCCAACACGCGAATGAGCGGTCTTGACTATTGCGATAGCGACGGTAAAGCGATTCAAAGCATACGCAAGGGCGCGGTTGAAGCGATACGAACTCACATCGAAAAACAAAACGGCATCATGTCGGTAGTTGTGCAGAACGCTGCCGACAACATTGCCCGCAGCGGAGGAACACCAATCCTCGTTTCGCGCGACAACATTGTGCTTGGCATCGTTCATCTGAAAGATGTTGTCAAAGGGGGAATCCGTGAGCGCTTTGCACGATTGCGCAAAATGGGAATCCGCACGGTAATGATCACCGGCGATAATCCACTTACCGCCGCTGCCATTGCGGCCGAAGCCGGTGTCGATGATTTCGTAGCCGAGGCAACGCCGGAATCGAAGCTTGCAAAAATCAAAGAGGAAAAAGCATTGGGCCACATGGTCGCCATGATCGGAGACGGCACCAACGACGCACCAGCACTTGCGCAGGCGGACGTCGGCGTTGCCATGCACACCGGAACGCAGGCCGCACGCGAAGCAGGCAATATGGTTGACCTCGACAGCAACCCGACGAAGCTGATTGACATCGTGGAAATCGGCAAACAGATCCTTATGACCCGCGGCTCGCTTACGACCTTCAGTTTCGCCAACGATGTCGCGAAATATTTCGCAATACTTCCGGCCATGTTCGGAACTGTCTATGCGGTAAATGGACACAAAGGCCCGCTGGCCTCTCTTGACATAATGCGCCTGCATTCTCCTGAAAGCGCGATTGTCAGCGCGGTGATCTTCAACGCGATTATCATTGTGGCACTGATCCCGCTTGCTCTTCGTGGCGTTACATACCGACCCGGCGGCGCGATGAGTGTTCTTCGCAGAAATATTCTTGTATATGGTATCGGTGGAATCGTTGCGCCGTTTATCGGAATCAAGCTTATCGATATTCTGATGACACTTGTTGGCCTAAATTTCTAAGAAAGAGACTTGTAAAAATGAATAAACAGGATTTTTTCGGTTCGATCAGAATGTTTTTGGTGTTGACGGTTATGACAGGAATTCATTATCCGCTTGTAGTGACAATTGCAGCAAAGATTGCTTTTCGTAATCAGGCGGATGGAAGCATTGTTTACAACAAAAATGGAACAGCTGTCGGATCAACACTTATCGCCCAGCAGTTTTCCGATTCGACTCATTTCACGGCGCGTCCATCTGCATGTAGCTATGCAACCGTTGCCTCCGGAGCAAGCAATCTTGGTGTGACAAGCAGCGTTCTGCACGATTCGGTAATTGCGCGTGCAAAGGTTTTGGGAAAGCCCGTTGGCAAAGTTCCTGCCGATCTGATTTTTGCATCAGGCAGTGGACTCGATCCGCATATCTCACCGGAGGCGGCGTTGATTCAGGTGGATAGAATTGTAAAGGCGAGAGCTTTGTCTGGTGAGAATAGAAAGGCCCTGATAAAGATGATTGCCAGCAGGACAGAAAAACCTCAGTGGGGTTTGTTTGGGGAAGCGCGGGTTAATGTTTTGCTGTTGAATTGTGATATTGACAGTATGAGAGTGAATAATTTTTGTGGGAGAAGATTGTGATACGAATAAGTAAGAATAAGAATAAGACAGAGGAAGGGCTTCCAGCCCTTAGACCTGGTAAAGAAGATGTGACCCCAACCCCCCGCG
>CAIOZP010000261.1 GCA_903862805.1 uncultured Fibrobacterota bacterium | reverse complement strand
GACATATCTCATAAAGGTTAGCGGAACCTCAATGCAGGATGCCGGAATCTTTGACGGTGACCTTCTTGTTGTGGATCGTTCTGTAAAGCCGAAAACCGGCAGGCTTGCGGTTTGTTGTGTGGATGGGCAATTCACAATAAAACGGATCAAGGTTGAAGCCGATGCGGTGATCCTTCTGCCAGCAAATTCTGAGTTCAAGCCAATTAGAGTGACGGCGGAAAACGATCTTGTCATCTGGGGAATTGTTCTTCATGCGATTCGGAGTTTCTGATGTTTGCGCTGGTTGACTGCAATAATTTTTATGCAAGCTGTGAGCGGCTGTTTCGCCCCGAACTTATCGGCAAACCTATTGTCGTGCTGTCAAATAATGACGGCTGTGTAATCGCCCGAAGCAACGAAGCCAAGGCGCTCGGAATTGCAATGGGCGCGCCTGCGTTCAAGATGGAAAAGGAGATGAAGCAGAACGGCATTCATGTCTTTTCATCGAACTACACTCTTTATGGAGACATCAGTAATCGTGTAATGACAGAGCTATCCGGTTTCACGCCGGACATAGAAACGTACAGCATCGACGAAGCCTTTCTGTCGCTTCACGGAATGCCTTTGGGCGCTCTTGAAATGTACGGCCGTGAGATTGTCCGTGCGATTCATAGAAACGTCGGGATACCTGTCAGCGTTGGAATCGCGCCGACAAAAGTGCTTGCCAAGGTCGCAAACAAGATTGCCAAAAAGAACCCGTCAAAACGAGGTGCCTGTCTGCTTGACACACAGGAAAAACAGATTGAGGTGCTGTCGAAGTTTGATGTCGAAGATATTTGGGGAATCGGCAGACAGCACACAAAGCGCCTCAATGCTTTGGGAGTGAAAACGGCGCTTGACTTCATGCGACTTCCACGAGCTTTGGTACAAAAACAATTCACCATAGTCGGACTGAAAATCTGGGAGGAACTGCACGGTGTTCCGCGAATCGAGCTGGAAGATGTACCGGCGGCAAAGCAGACAATCTGCACGGCCCGAAGTTTCGGCAAGATGATCGAAACGGTTGAACAACTGGCAGAAGCACTTGCAAACTATGCCGCAACATGCGCCGCAAAATTACGCAGACAGAAATGCTGTGCTTCATGCGTGACGGTGTTTTTACACACGAATCCGTTTCGTGAAGACTTGCCGCAATATGCCCGCTCTGCCGTTGCGAATCTTCATCAGGCGACATCAAGCACAATTGAACTTATCGAGGTATCGGCAAAGATGCTTTCACAGATTTACAAGGCCGGATTTCTATATAAAAAAATCGGGATTATATTATCTGAGATAGTGCCGGAGAACGAGGTTCAGGTTTCATTGTTCGATACGATTGACAGACCGCGAGACGCTGAAATCATGGGCGCGCTTGATTCGATCAATGCGAAGTACGGGCGCGACGCTTTGCGAATCGGTCGACAGGGATTCGGGAAACGCTGGAAGCATCGGCAGGAACGCTTGTCACCGTGTTACAGTACCAGACTATCCGATGTCCTGACAATAAAGGTCTGAAAGTATGTGCTATTACAATTCGGCGGCAAAGAAGGCACAGGAACTTGCAAACAGATTTCAGGTGAGCCTTTCACCGGAATTCATCGACCGCAAGCCAATATATGCGGCATCGGGTTTTGCCGCGCCTGCATGGCCCTTGGTAATGCCAGACAATCGTCTGACGTATGCGAAATGGGGACTTGTTCCGGCTTGGGTAAAGTCGCCGTCGGATGCAGAAGAAATCCGAACGCATACGATCAATGCAAGATTCGAGACGGTGTTTGAAAAGCCATCGTTTCGGGAGTCGATAAAAAGTCAGAGATGCCTTGTTGTGAGTACAGGTTTTTATGAATGGCAGACTGTCGGTAAAAAGAAAGAGCCTTGGTTCATAAGGTTGACCGACACCGAAATTTTTTCAATGGCTGGAATTTTCAGCATCAGAGGAAACGATGTCACCTTTTCGATACTGACTATTCCGGCAAATTCCCTCATGTCAAGGATTCACAATTCAAAACAGAGAATGCCTTTGATACTCTCAGTCCAGACATAGAAAGAAAATGGCTCGATACAACCGCATCAAGAGAAGACCTGACAGCACTAAGCGCGCCGATTGACGAACGGGAAATGACAGCATACAGGATCAGGTCTGTGTTTGATAGCGAGAGAAACGTGATAGATCGGCCTGAAGTTATGGCGCCGGATCCGAGTGGCTGGTAAAGGTAGTTCATTCATAGGGACACCAATTTCTCGACGGGTAATTTTCCGGTGCGATTTTTATTGTGTCGAAACTGTGAAATCCCCTCCGGCAATTGCAGAAGAATCTGTATTGCTTGTACTGCTTGCAGCGGTTGTCGAGGGAAAGGGCTGTGCATACTCTTCAGAAGCATGATTGTGGATCCGGCTATTTATATAGAAATTATCTGTAATACGGTTTCCCATGTAATCTCGGTAAGGGATCAATTCAAAGAGGCTAAGGTAGAGGATATGATAGTGGTCTTTTTATACTATAAAATCAATGCCTTACACCACCATGTCTTGCGAAATATAATCAAAACATGCATCGCAGGTTTAAAATCGTTAATACCGCATTTATAGCATATTTATCGGTGTCATTTAAAAAAAGCAGCTAAAAATAAAAGATATAAAACCCCGTCAATATTATGTGTAACACATTGATTTGTAATTGAGACAAACCCACGGGTTTTACCTCGAAAGCGTCCTCGAAACAAATCTTAAAGGAATTGCGATTGCCTCAGACTCAATTGCTAAATTAGATCCGAACGACGTTTTACCGCGTTCAACAATATCTGG
>CAIOZP010000260.1 GCA_903862805.1 uncultured Fibrobacterota bacterium | reverse complement strand
ATGAATCTTTTTTCATTGCCTGATATACCGGCAGTTCCCACAATCCCGATTCGCTGATGTCAAGCGAACCGAAACAACATGCCGATTGATCAACTCCTTTTTCGAGCGTGTATGGCCAAATAAATCCTACGCCGCCTTTGCTCCACGAAAGCTGATGTTCCAGACTGCAATCATACAAAAACCCATCATCGCTTATCGCATTGAAAATGGCCGTCGTGTGCTGCAAAAATGGAGAACGAAACCCTGCTATTTCCGATTTTTATGTCCCATACTGTTTCAGCATATCGGTGTCGCATCCACAGATTTCACCATTCCAATACTTTGGAGACGAAAGATCCGTTGGGGACAAATTGCCCGTATGATGACGCGTGTGATTGCCTATTTCATACCCGCGACTCTGAAGCGTCGAAACGGTGTTCCATAAAGCCGTATCGCCCTTTTCCGGATCGCTTACCATGTAGAATGTTGCACGGACAGGCGTTCCATCCGGATTTTCTTTTGTGAGGAAAAGGCTGTCCACCCAAGCGAGGCCGTTGGCAAAACCATTGTCATCAAATCCGAAGCAAATGAACTGCGGAACCGAATCAACCGGAAGACCTGCCGGTGGCACAATAGATGGAAGGCAAATGTCGGCAGCGGAAACCGAAATCATTGTCGTCAGGATTATACAAAGGATATTATTCGACATCGCGGATCTCCTATGTTGTGCAGACAACAACGGGAGTCTATACGAAATCAACCACAGAAACAAGCTATTTGATGATAATCAAAAAAAGCGGACAAATTCCGGAACATAAAAATCTTCAGATCGCCATTTCCCAACCGGAACCAAGTGCTGTGCAAATCAGTTTCCCGCCCTTTGCGGCGATGATTTCCTTTGCCTCTTTGACCATCTGATCGACCTGCTCGTCGGTGCGATTCTGGTTTATGTGAAACAATCCGAGTCGGGCCGAGCCTGATTTTTCTGCCAAGCGAATCGTATCGGTAAAGACAGAATGTCCCCAAGGCAATTCGGATGTTTCTATGATGTGCCGGTATTCTTCGTCGTAGTATTCCGCATCATGGATCAGGAGGTCAGCGCCACGGCAGAATTCAACGTAGTCGGTGAAGCTTTTTCCGCCTTCATGCACATAAGCGAGTTCGTTGTCTGGAAGAAAACACACCGACTTGCCGTTTTCTTCAAACCGATAACCCACACCGCCGTTCGGATGAGAAATCGGAATCGTGCGCACCTTAATAGATCCTATTGAAAATGATTTTTCGGAAACCGCCTTGAATGACAACGCAGCTTTTATATCGTGGCTGGTCATTTTTACTGGAAAGAAGGGTCCCGACATTAATGAGCTTATCACCGACCTTGAGTTCTTACCTTCAAGCCTCGGTGAACGGACACATATCTTGTTTCCAGAAACGAAGAGTGGTTTGAAAAACGGGAACCCCATGATGTGATCCCAGTGGCAATGTGTAAGCAGGACTTCTATCTCCTGAATGTGTTCGGTGCAAAGAAGCGAGCCGAGGCGACGAATGCCAGTACCGGCATCGACAACTATCACATGGCCACTATCGGCGCGAATCTCGAGGCAGGTGGTATCTCCACCGTATCGGGAGAACTCTTTGCCGCTGACAGGAATAGACCCGCGTGAACCCCAGCATCTTATATACATCCGACGATCTCCAGTATGCGGCAGCTATCCGATGATGCAATTCGCCGACGCGGAAACACATTTATTGCCGAACAGAGTTTCATTACGGTAAGGTCTCCGCAAGAAACTTTTTACCCATCAGAATTATAAATGCTGCAAAATTTTTCGGCAAACTGCTTCTTGAAAATCCCCCGAAATAAAAACGCGATTAAAAAGGCGGGTCCGGATTTCTCCGGACCCGGGGGCAGCCCTCTTTTCTCGCCATCTATATAAAAAGGGGTGTGCTTTCGCACTGTTGCCAGGCTATAGATCCCGACTTCATGAGAACAAATTAAATGCATGTTGATTGTTTCCGCTGTGACGAATATCACATATCGTGAATTTTTTTACTTTTTTCATTATTGTTTGCAAACCCCTGTTTACGGCAAGTTTGCAGGATCGGTTTCGATCCTTTTCCGACGAAAACCTCCGGTACATGTTTGCCGACATGCCCGTGACCGTTATTGAGACGATCTCTCTCCATTCGAATAAATATCAAATTTTATTAGTGTTTAGTAAACAAAAAGCATTTTTTTATCACACCGTTTTTGATGAACATTGTCTGCTGTTTAATGCCTGAATCTGGTGATGCCACACCACTGATAAAATGCTTGAATTCTGCTTATTACGCTATAAACAAACCTTTCGAGGCCGCTATTTGTAGAAGAAGCAAAGCGGCATTTGAGAAAAACGCATAGATACATAAAATCAATATTGTCAGATATTCTTTGTGCACCAGAGTAAAATATTTACTATATTTCACATGTCCGGTAAACAGGTGTAGCTTTTTTACTTTTCAAAAGGATGTTTTATGTTCCGACCCTCCAAAGTGATTGCTTTCGCCGCAATGTTCGGATTTGTGGCGTCTGTGTCGGCGGTTAATGTGCCGATATCCCAAAGTCCACCCGGTGGACTTACAAGGTCGCAGGTTCCTCAGTTCATCGTCCTTGGTAGCGATGATAATACCAGCGGCACTGGTCTCAAGTGGATTGTTGACTTTATCAGTGGAAAGACAAATCCAGGCACTGCTGGTGGCGCCAATTTCGAAGGCCGTCAGATAGACATGTCGTTCTACATGATCGGCACGGCTCTTAATGATGACTCTGTGGTTACCCAGCTCCAGCGCGCTATCGGGCTCGGCTGTGAAGTCGGCAACCATACGATGAATCATTCTTCTGCGGTTGCCATGAATATTGCCGGAACAGCGGTCGATACGGAATACACACAGGCACAGAGAGCCGCGGAAATCAGCGCATGCAGCGCTCTTCTTGCATCCAAGCTTGGAATAACAAGCCCGGCCGGATTCCGCCAGCCATATGTTCAGTGGTCGCCAGAAACTTTTGCAGCTGTTGCTGCAGCCGGTTTCAAATACGATTGCAGCCTCAGCGGCGGTCACGAATACTGGTACACGACAACAAAATACGATTCCTGCGGAACCTACGAATGGCCTTACACGCTTGACGGCGGTGCACCGATTCCGACAACTTACAGTGCATCCGGCGACGGTGATTATTGGGCCGGAATACTCGGCAAATCGTTGACACAAAGCTTCCCCGGCCTTTGGGAACTTCCCGACTATATGTTCACTGGCCCGCAGACCGATGCCGAGTGCGCTCAGTACGGTGTTCCTGCCGGTTTCATACAGCGCACTGATTTGCGTTCGGTTCCAGCAGGAAAAACATATTCAAACGGCGGCAAGATCACCGGACTCGACTACAATATGTATGCAACACCGGAAATTCTTGACAGTGCCGATGCTCTTGCGACACTCGAATCTACCTTCGATAAAATGTACAACGGCAATCGCACACCATTCGATCTCGGAATGCATTCCCAGTTTTATACCAGTTATCCCGAAGACACCGTTTTTACCAATATCAAAAGCGTTACCGCTCGTCGCTGGGTTATCGAAAGTTTCATCAACTATGCTCTGCAGAACCATCCTGATGTAAGATTTGTTACCGGCGCACAACTTGTTGCCTGGCTCGAAAGCCCAAAAGCACTGGGAACCACCGGAGGAACTCCAACATTCACGCTCAATGTCGCCGCCGCCAACGGTACAGTCGGCAGAAGCCTGACACAAGCCACATACGATTCCGGAACTGTTGTCACTCTGACCGCAACGGCCAATTCTGGTTATCACTTCACCGGCTGGTCTGGTGCGATTACCGGGACAACAAATCCGACCACCATTACAATGGACGGAAACAAAGCTGTCACCGCGATTTTCACAGCGGATGTCGTGACATCAACAGACTCTGTTGATATGTTCAATACTAATGGATACTGGTTCGGCGATGCAGATCCGACAAGTACAATCGACTCAGCATTTGCAGAAACGGCACCGCTTGTTGCTCCTTACACCATTGCAAAAGCTTCTTCGGCCGATGCTTACGATACATATGCGGAACTTGTCGCTCACCTGCCGGTTGTCATGACCGGTGCCAAGAGCATCAAGATCACATATATGTCCGACAAGCCGATTAATCTGCAACTTGTTCAGACAGATTTTGTTGACAGCAGCAATTATTACTTCCATGCTTTGCCGATACAGACATCGTGGAGCACCGTAACGCTGAATGTTGATACAAGCACATTCAAACAGCCGACCGACTTCGGTACCGCTGGACCGCTCAATCTTGCCAATATTGAAGAGCTGTCGCTCGCTCCCAATGTCGATGTGACAGCAGCACCGGCTCCCGGAACCATTCAGATCAACGAATTCAAGGTTTACGGAATCAAGGAACCATTGAGCGGCATTATCCGTTCCGCAGGAGCCTTGAAAGATCTTTCCGTTTCTCAGATCGGACGCAATGTCGTGCTTAACATCAGAAAGAGCGGAGACTATGCCGTTTCGCTTTACGCTGTTGATGGTCGCCATGTGGCAACCTTGGCGAGTGGGCATCAGAATGTCGGAGTTCTCAGTCTTTCAACGACACGTTTTGCCTCTGGCATGTACGTTCTACGTTTGACCGGCCCGGCAGTCAACCTTTCAAGCAAGATCATTATCAACTGATTTTTGCTGATCTTTTTCTCAAGCGCCGATCCAATACGGGTCGGCGCTTTTTGTGTACTTGCTTTCCCCTATTTTTAATGTCAGGATGGAGGGAACAATCAGCTTCAGGGTGTCCATGCCGATGAACGAACTTGAGAAACTGTCGACAATTGTCCGCCTCGACAATGAGCTGAACACCATTCAGGATCTCGACATCCTCCTTGAACGCATTCTTCTCGAAGCCAGAAAAATCAGCGGTGCAGATGCTGGTTCGATTTATATCCGCGACAACAACAAGCTTCAGATCAAATATTCGCAGAATGACACTCTCGACGGAATGCTTCCCGACGGCGAAAAACTTATTTACTCGATTTTTACGATACCGATTGACGAAAAAACCATTTCTGGATACGTCGCTCAGAGTGGACGAATGCTCTGTATCGACAACGTATATAACCTTCCTCCCGAAGCTCCGTATTCGTTCAGCAGCAAATACGATATGATTTCCGGCTATCGCACAGAATCGATGCTTTCGATTCCTTTGCGAACAAACGACGGCGCAGTGCTTGGCGTTCTTCAAATCATCAACAAAAAAAAGAACGGTGAAATAATTGCCTTCAATCCCGACGACCAGCTCATGGTCGCCCATTTTGCTCTTAATGCCACTTTCGCACTTCAGCGCGCAGCCATGACACGCACGATCATTCTGCGGACAATCCGCATGGCCGAACTACGCGATCCAAAAGAAACCGGTCCGCACGTCAATCGTGTTGCAGGATACGCAGTGGAACTTTACGAGCGATGGGCCACTCGGCGAGGGGCAACAATGCACGAGCTTTCGCACAACATGGACACTCTCCGGCTTGCCGCGATGCTGCACGATGTCGGCAAGGTCGCAATTCCCGATCAGATTCTTAAAAAGCCCGGCCGCTTTACTCCCGAAGAATTCGAAGTTATGACCACGCACACATTTCTTGGCGCGCGAATTTTCGAAGATAGATTTTCTGAGCTTGACGAAATGACGCGAATCGTCGCGCTCACACATCACGAAAACTGGGACGGCAGCGGTTATCCCGGAATGATCGACCCTGTCAGCGGTGAAATTAGCGAGGTCGGACATGACGGCCGCGCAAGACGTCTGAAAGGCGAAGAAATTCCGATTTTCGGGCGGATCGTTGCTCTTGCCGATGTTTATGATGCTCTTCGTTCGCAGCGTGTTTACAAAGAAGCCTGGCGGGAAGAAGATGTTCTTGCAGAAATAAAGAAACTCTCCGGAACAAAATTCGACCCTGAAATTGTAGATATATTTTTCGATGCGCTTCCGGTAATCCACCAGATCGGTGACAGATATGCCGACGCCTCTTGAGGAACGCCGGTTTGATGCCGCAATATTCGATCTCGACGGAACCCTTCTCGACACTCTCTCCGACATCGCCGATGCTGCCAACGCCGCGCTTGCCGAACGTCACCTCCCAGTTCATGATACAGAATGCTACCGGTATTTCGCCGGTGATGGCGCCGAAACGCTTGCGCGGCGTGCGCTTCCGATCGAATGTCGCGATGATTCCGGCTTGGTAAAAGCGGTTTCAAATTCATACCGGCACCATTACGAAACCAATACCATGCCCAAAGCGAAACCCTTCGACGGCATTTTGGAGATGCTTGCTTCACTGGATTCCTCAGGGATTGCTTTTTCCATCGTTTCAAATAAACCGGCCGAACTCGCAGCCAAATGTGTCTCGCAATATTTCCCCGGAATAAATTTCGCCACGATAATTTCCGCCGACGCAATTATTCCGATCAAACCCGATCCCGCCGGTGCGCTGAAAGCAATATCCATCATGAAAACCACATCGTCGCGTTGCATATTCGTCGGGGACAGCGATGTTGATGTTAAAACGGCTCTTGCTTCCAAAACTTTTCCGGTCGGAGTTCTGTGGGGATTTCGCGGAAAAGGCGAGCTGATTTCTGCCGGAGCTGAATTGACGGTGCGAAGTCCGGTGGAAATTTGCCGGCTATTCTCCCGTTAAACCGCAGTCCGTCAGAGAACCACTTCAAGCTGAAAACCGCTGTGAAGCGCGAGATCGATAAAAATGGGCTTTATTTTCTGACGGTTTTTTGATTCATACAAAATGATCTGCGGGCATTCAAGGTTTTCTTCGTTTGTTTTTGCGACCACTCCAAAATATCCGATAAGCTGCGAACTTGGTGCTTCCACAATACGAAATCTTGCTCCGGTAGGAAATGTCGGAACAATTGAAGCGAGCGTTTTGACAATGTCAGAGTTCAATACCTGCCCGGAAAGCTCGATCAGTCGCTTCATTGCCTCCCTGACATCAATTCCGGCATTTCCATTTCGACCCGAACACAATGTATCGAAAGTGTCGGCAACGGCAACGATTTCTGCAAAACGATGAATCACGCCCTTGCGCATCAGATCTTTCATCGGCGGGCGGTTTTCGCCTTTGATTCCACGGGGATACCCGCTGCCATCCTGATGTTCGTGGTGTTGAAGTGCCACGGCCGCGCTGGTCGGTGTTATCGTATGATTCTGAGAAAGCATGAGGTATCCGTAGAGCGTGTGATTTTTGTAAAGCTCGCGTCCATAATCGTCCATGGCATCCGGCGCTGATTTGCGGACATCTTCCGGAACGGCAATCAGACCAATGTCGGCATTGATAGCTCCAAGCGCGAGTTGTTTCATTTCCTCATAGCTAAACCGATATTTGCGACCGATGGCCATTGAAATAACCGTCACGTTGAGAGCGTGCGAGAAAAGTTCCTGCCCCGCATTTTTCAGGGTTTCCATATTCAGCATGACTGTTGGATTCGAAAGAATCTCGTCGATCATTTTTTCAACCGCGCCGAGAAAATTCCCGCTGGAGAGAAACTTGTTGAGATGCTGGCGATTCTGACGAATCATTTTGCGAATGTGCGTCGAACTTTCCATCCGCACATTGAATGCGTGCCGCAGGTCGGTGGTTCCCTTGTTTACGGCAGATGCGATTTCCCGTTGAATATGCTCCGAAACAACCTGCTCCGGAACCACATCCTCGGTGCCAAAAACCTGTATGTAAACGTGGATAAAACCGAGTTGCCTCAGTCGCTTGCGGAAAGGCTCGGAGAGGCGGAAACCCGCTGCAAGAAGAAGATCTCCGTTCGGCGAGAAAATATTCTCGCCCAAAACCATCTCGTCGCTTACTTCGTCTAAATTGTATCTGACCATAGGCCGACAGATTAGCATTAGGAAAACCGGAGGTCGATAAAACCGTAAAGGAATTTTTCGCACAGTCCGATAGAAGATAATGATGACTGAAGCATGGACGCTTCAGATAGAATCAGGGAGGATTATCATGAAAACATTCGAGAGAAATCCTGCTCTCCGGCAGGGTCAGTTCCTGTGGCGCGACAAAGATTCACAAGCCGAGTACGTCACAAGACTCAAAGCGAAAATTGCCAACGGCTTTTATTTTTCCGATCAGGTCATGGGGAAAATTGTCGATGAAATGGCTCCGGTCTTTGCGGAAGATGTAGAGTAAGAAAACGTCGTCTTATCTGACCGCAAGTTCTCTCTTATGAAACAGCTTCACCAGAGGCTCGACACAATCTCCGTCAGCGTTTACGTTCACAAGATCCGAAGACGCCGAGCGGCAGAGTTCGACAATTCCGGATTGGCGTTGTACTGCGGCCTTGGCAAATGCGGCGCGGAGCTTCGGGTCGGAGAGATCGGCAATCGTACGAGTTCCGGTTTCCGGATCGACGAGTTCAATCAGTCCGGCCGCAGGTAATTCCGTTTCACGCTGATCACTCACACGCAAAGCAACGAGGTCGTGATGTCTGGCGGCCAATTTGAATGACTTGTCAAAATTTTTGCCGATGAAATCTGAGACAAGAAAAACCACTGCTTTTCTTGTCTGCACACGGCCAAGATAGTCGAGAGCAGCTCCGATGTCGGTGCCGCGTCCTTTGGGTTCGCAACAAAGCAGATCGCGAACGAGCCGCTGAACATGCTGGCGACCTTTTTTGGGTGGCACGAAAAGTTCAATGCGATCGGTGAAGACAATCAGTCCGACGCGGTCATTGTTGTGAATCGCCGAAAAAGCCAAAAGCGCTGAAAGCTCTATCGAAGCTTCTTTTTTCAGCCTGCCGCCACTTCCGAAGAGTCCGCTTCCAGATGCATCGATAGCAAGAAACACTGTTAGCTCGCGCTCTTCTCGGTAGCGCCTGACGAAGGGTTCCTGCACTCGCGCTGTGACGTTCCAGTCGATGCTTCTTATGTCGTCGCCTTCGGAGTATTGCCGCACGTCAAGGAACTCCATGCCCTGACCACGAAACGCGCTGCGCCAGCTTCCCGACATTGATCCGCTTGACATCTTGCGAGTACGGATTTCGATCCGCCGCACTTTTTCGAACAGGCCTTCCGGTATCATGAGAACTCTCCTGTACTCAATTCTTCAAGTTGACGAGAGAGTGCATCGACCTCTCGTTTCTTTGCCAAAACAAAAAAGCGCATGACGATCGCGAGAATAAGCATGACGAAGAAAAAAGCGAGTGGGAGAATGAGCATCATCGACGATTGTTGAACTGACTTATGCGAAGAATGCAATGCAGGATTGGATTTATCCTTTAGCAGTTTCATCGCGAGTTTCACGGTTGCTGCATCGGCGTTGCCGCTCTGCGGAATATCGTGGGATTTTTGAAAATCCGTGCACATTTCCTGAAGATCAACGCCGATCGCACCAAGATCTTTCAGCATTGACATGAGGGAATCCCGCATGCTCCGGCGTATTGAAGCGGCCTGCTCGCGAAACTCGTCTCCTGTTTCGATCGAAACACCAAAGGGATATTCATCTTCAAGCCGCGCAAAAAGACTGTCGGCCGCATGAAAATCTCCAATATTGCGATTGAAAACGCCGAGCTGAAACATCGCGTCGTCTGCAACGTCACTGTGCGAATGGGCTGTAGTAACGGTTGCGAAAGCCGATAGCATCTGTGCCGTGTCACCAGCTTTAAGCGCACACTGGCCTTCACGGAATAAGTACAATGGTGAGGTGTCTTTAGCGACAGCGGCCGCGAAATTTTTGAGGGCGTCGACGTAATTTGCATTGCCCATATAGTCCATTGCCGATTTGAAATACGTAGTAGCAGGATCTTCTTTTCGTTGAGGATGAAGTTCGGCTACGGACTTGACACGTGAGATAGCGGTTTTTGTTTCAGCTGGTTTTGGTGTTGCGATTACAGGAGTAGAAAGTGCCTTTTTGTTGGCCTCTTTTTCGGAAATAATCGGTGTGGCTTTTTTCGGCTCGTCTGCTTTCCCCGTACTGTCAATCATGATGATTCCACGTTCCGGATCGTAAGAGAGAACCTTTCCAGCGAGTGTGGTTTGGGCGTTGGCGAAAAGAGAAATTATGGAAAGGGTTAGAAGGAAATTTTTTGAAGGTTTGTTTTTCATTGTTGTCATTTTGTCAATTAAAGATATAGGCAGTTGGGCGTTTCCCTCCGTTGGGATTTGCTTATTCGGCTTTGCTTCATAATCAAATCCCAACTCCGGGCCGCGACTCCTTCCGGCTGGGCTGTTCGCCTCGGTACTCATTTCATTCGCACAAAAACGCCTATCATTCACTTCGTTCATTACCGGCGTTTTTCCTCCAGTCCCTGCTAACGCTTTCCAAGACTGAAACACCCATCCCACTTCGTGGGCCCCTCTTTGTCCGTTTGCAAACGGACAAAGAGGGGAAGAATTTTGCTCCGCAGGTCGCGCATTCGGCTTCGCCTCTGCATTTGTAGAGACGTACAGCGGTGCGCCTCTACGGCAATTTCATTTTCACAGAACAAACAACTATCACCACCGCCGCTACTTCCACAAAGCCCCCTTGAAAGGGCATGTTCCCGAGCGAGCGAGGAAAAAGAACGAGCTTTGCGACGGGGTTTTATGGTCACATCTTCCT
>CAIOZP010000259.1 GCA_903862805.1 uncultured Fibrobacterota bacterium | reverse complement strand
TCAGGGATGTTTTTGGCGGCCTCTCCAATCACTTCTATCTTTCTGATCACAGCACTCGCGATAAGGGTATTTTCTCAAAAACTGATCGGCTGTCATGTTCGCAGTTAAGTATCTTCATAAGATTCTCCGTTAAATATCTCCGCCCCAAAAATATACTGCATGCTCAATCATCGACAGATCCTGTACATCAGCCCACAGCACCGTTTCATAACCACAAAACCAGATTGACTGCTGAGGAAAGGGATACGCCTCCGTCAAATATTTCGCACAGATATGGTGTTCATAAAAATACAGAACTTCGGACATAATGAGTCTGATGGAACATTTTGGGAATGGATGAAGCAGCCGACGGAACAGATATTTCACGGCACCGGGTCAGAACACCTGAAACAATATGACCCGCTATGCTATTTGGGACGAGTACGAGCTTACGCCGCCTTCGACTCCTGAACGATTTCGGTGAGCTGTACCGATGCAACGGTTGACACACCGGACTCCTGCTGGGTCACACCGTAGAGCAGATCGGCGGCTTCCATCGTGAGCTTCTTGTGGGTGATCACGATGAACTGTGTCTTCTCGGCAAACTTGTGAAGCATGTTCACGAAGCGGCGGGCGTTGGCATCATCGAGCGGGCCATCAAGTTCGTCGAGGATGCAATATGCCGAAGGCTTCACAAGATACAAAGCAAACAAAAGCGAGATCGCCGTAAGTGCACGTTCGCCGCTTGACAAAGCGGTAAGACCGCGCATTTTCTTTCCGGCCGGGCGTGCATCAATCTTGATTGCTGCTTCGAGCGGATCGACACCTTCCTCGAGTTCGAGCACGGCCTCGCCACCTTCGAAGAGAGTCGAGTACATCTCGTTGAAATGAATCTTCACCTGATCGAATGTCTCGACAAACTTCACTCGGGCTTCGCGGTTGAGCTTCTTAATAGCACGTTCAAGATCGTCAACGGCGGCTTGCAAATCATCGCGTTGAGTGGTCATGTCGGTGAGCTCGGTATTTTCTTTTTCGTATTCGGCAATCGCGCCCATGTTCACTTCGCCTACGCGCTTGAGGCGCTCACGAAGCATACCAATGTTCTGCGTTGCATCGGCGTCTTCCATTTCGAGAATCGGAAGAGCTTCGGGTGGACTCATAAGATCGATTTCGTATTCTGTAAAGATGCGCTCGCGGATGCTCTTGCGCTGTTCCTCGTCGCGGGTCTTGGCAACCTCTATTGAGTAGCGCGAATTCGATTGCGTTTCAAGATCGATCTGCTTGACCTTGATCTCTTTTCGCGCAGTGTCAATTGTGGCAAGCATGCCATTGTATTCTTCGCGTACTTCTTCGAGGCGGGTGCGAAGCTCGTCGCGATCGGCAACAATTTTCGCAAGGCTTTCTTCGAGTAGAGCGATGCGGCTGACCGTCTCTGAAACCTGCGACTCGGCGCGGTTTTTGTCTTCGAGCTTCTGTTGACGGCTGACACCGAACTGCGACAAATCGCGGCCGAGTTGTTCAACGCTACGACGATCCTGTTCGAGGCGATTGATAAGACCGTGACGCGCCAGATCCATTGTGCGCATCTGTTCAGACAAAACAGAGCGTTCGTTTTCCATCTCGGAAAGTTTGCCACGCGCCGATGCGATTTGTCCTTCGAGATCGCGCTTGCTGTCGGAGATTTCGGAGAGCGCGGTTTCGCACTCGCGGATGCGTGTCTCGTAGCCGGTGATGCTTTCACGGTTCTTCGCAAGATCGGGCAGCACTGCCGAAATGCGGTCGTTGAGCGAATGGATTTCGCGGTCGAAATGTTTGATGCTTGTTTCGAATTCCTGCTGCTGGCGGCGGCCGAG
>CAIOZP010000258.1 GCA_903862805.1 uncultured Fibrobacterota bacterium | reverse complement strand
TTCCAAACTGCGGCGAACCAAAAAATTTCTATTTGGTTACTTTCCAAACTGCGGCGAACCAAAAAATTTCTATTTGGTCACTTTCCAAACTGCGGCGAACCAAAAAATTTCTATTTGGTCACTTTCCAAACTGCGGCTAACCAAAAAATTTTCATTTGGTCACTTCCCAAACTGCGTAGAACCAAAAATTTTCTATTTGGTTACTTTCCAAACTGCGTAGAACCAAAAATTTTCTGTTAGATATCTTGCAAGTCTGCGGGGAACGAAAAACTCTCTGCTGATATGTTTTCTTTTCCAGAATGTCCACTACGCTGCGTTTTTAGGTTAATTGCAAATACAGAAATTGAAACCAGTAACAACAGATTGATTTGTGCGAATTGATGTTTTCGCACATGTAACTCTTATCGGCTTGAACCTGATCGCATATCTTACTCAGGTTGCCTTTTTACTCAAACAGAGGTGGTCTTATGGCCGTTGTGAATCTTCAATGTGCGCTGATGGATTCTTCGGAGGATTACGGTGTAAGTAGCATAGGCTATGCGGATATTTTGGTTTCGGTCAGTAGCAGTACTGGGCTGCCGATTTCGGGACTGGTGTTGAGCGATTTCAAATTCGCTCTTTACAATCCGTTCGGCAATGATCTCACAACCATGACAAGTACATCATTCCCCATATCACCGGAACCGCTTGCCGGTTTTTACCGTGTCGGTTTTCGCTGGACCTGTGCCAGCTCATGGCAGGTCGCCGGAAAGAATCATATCTGGCAGGGACCGTACAACGGAACATACAAAGTGGCACTGGTTGTTCAGGACAGTGCAAAGAAATACAACGGCCAGACGGCGTTTTCTTTTCCGGTTGTTCATGTGTAAATAGCTTTGTCTGGTCTGATTTACAACTTCAATTGTCGACCTGAAGCTCGAAGGTTTCTGCCTGCTTCAGTTCGATGATCTCATTTACAGCATCGAAATCCGGTGTACAGATACTTCGCTGACTTATCAAGGGTCACATAAGTTCCGCATTGAGAATTTTCTTCTCCGCTTTGCCAGTATCCGCCTGCAACGCGTTTTGAGTCGCCGTAACCGGTGGATGTCCATTCGGCCACGTTACCGCTCATGTCGAACACCCCGAAGCGGCTTACACAGTCCTGAAAATCACCGGAAGGCGCTGGGCCGTTGCCGCTGTGTTTATTGCCGAAAGTATTGCATTTGATCGGATCGAACTTGCGGCCGTACGGATAGTCTTTGCGGACGTTGTCGCTGCCACGGCAGGCCATTTCGAATTCATCGAAACTGCATAGGCGTTTGCCGACTTTGCTGCACTGGGATTTGGCATCGTCGTAGGATACGTTGGTCACAGGTTTGGTTCCTCGTTTATCGGGGAATTCATAGGTGTCCATACAGAACTTGCCTTTTTCAATAGTAACCATGTCTTTGGGGCAGATTACTATTGCGGTTGTGTCGAACGAGACCGCGCCTTCTGCATCGGTCACGCGAAGCACAGGCTTGGAAAATGCTTTGAAGGTATGAGTCACGACTCCGCTGTCGGCACACTTCCATGTGAATTTGCCGGTGCCGTCGAAGTCCCATTCGTACGAGACGATATTCTTGTCGGGATCTTGAGCATGCCCGTGAAGCGTTACTTCGTGGCCTGAACGGGCCAATATCCTTTCACCAGCGAAAGCAATCGGCGGGTGGTTTGCGATACCCACTATGGCCGTGTCCCATGCGATTGTTCCGTTGTCGGCCTTTACGCCGAAAGCTGCCTTGTGGCGACCAGCGCGTTTGAAGATGTGGGTCACTTTGGCCGTTGAGGCATCCTGTGATCCGTCGTCGAATTTCCAGACATAAGCCATGATCTTGCTGAACGCGTTGTTGCCCGAACCGTTCAGTTCGACTGGTGCGTTCACGAATCCGCTGTATGTTCCTCCGGCTGAAACACTTGATGAACTGGCAATGGCAACGACACGTTTCGATGAAGATGCCGCCATTCCCATTTTATCAATTACCGAACAAACAATCTCGAAGGTTTTTGCATCCCGCAAAACGAGTTCGGTAGATGAACTCGGCCCATGTTTCAACGGAACTCCTGTACCTGCCGGATCCCATTCGTATTCGGTGATTGGTGAATCTGCTCCTGTGGCAATGCAGTTGATGGTAAACGGTACACCAACCTGAACCGTGTCTGGTGATTCGATCTTTGTGATTACCGGCCCTGCGCAAACTTTTAGCGCATATTGAGCACTCGTTTTGATTCCCGCACTGTCAATGGATTCGACTTTGATAGTCTGGGTTCCGGCTTTGTCGCATATCAGTGATGTTGCGGAGTCATCGGAATACCCGTGGATCGGAAGATCCCATGTTCCGTCACCGTCGAAGTCCCAGCGCGTTTTCAATCCGTGAGCAGATGAAACAACTTTCAGCAAAACAGTTCCGCCTACCTTTCCGACTGCCGGATCACAGGCGATTTCGATAGTGTATGGCTTTGAGATTGAAATTGTCGCTTCGGCAGTTGAGGTTGATCCGTCAGCAGAGGTGATTTCAACCTTGGGATGATATATACCAGGTTTATCGTAGAGGTATTCGGCTGAGCTGTTCTTCGCCGGTTTCCCATCGGCTGGGACTGCCCATTTACCGTTGCCTGTCGGATCGAAACGATAGCTTAGTTGATCCTTGTTGCCGTCGGCAGCAATAGATGAAGACGCATCTAAAGAAACTTTGTCGCCGACAATTGCGTGTTCGACACAGCGCAGGTATGCCGTTGTAGCGCCTTTGACAGATAGTAGGTAGTGCAGCGTGCTCATTCCGCCAAGTTTCCCAATTGCCTGAATGGAAAATTCGAAATGTCCTGGAGCCGTTGGCGTAAATGTGAGAATGCCGTTTGTTTCGCCGATTGCCGAGCCGGTCGGCCCGTTTTCGAGCGTGTATGTGACGGTGTCGCCATCAGGCAATGATGCTTTCAGTGCGACAGAAAATTTTTCGCCGGGTACGGATGATCCTGCGGAGTCGGAAGACCAGACCGGAGTTTTTACTTCACTCGCGTCGGCGCATTCGACCTTGGCGAAAACTTCATCGACGATCTGCTTAGGAACAAAGTCCAGAACGCCAGCTTTGTCGCGTTTGTCAATCGGAGCAGGAG
>CAIOZP010000257.1 GCA_903862805.1 uncultured Fibrobacterota bacterium | reverse complement strand
GGCGATCTTGAGCGAATCGTCCCAGGCCATGCGATCACCTTTGATGATGAGCGTATCGCCGCCAGTAGAATCGGCCTTGCGAAGAACTGGGCTTCCGGCGAGTGTGAGGTCTTTGCGATCGGTTCGATATGTTCCGGCCGTGGCGGTTACTCGCATTCTGTCAAGCGTATCGGTATAGACAAGGCAGTTGCGGGCGACGATGGTTTTTTTATTTTTATCGAAATCAAGCACGGGACAAGTCATCTGTTTTGAACCGTTGAAAACTTTCACGTTGCCAGTGAAATTGACTTTCCCTTCGTCGCGTCTCCAAAGGGCGTTATCAGAATGAACAGTGGTGCTATCGTATTCGAATATCACGTTGCCGGTGAGTTTGGAAATAAGACGGCCATCAATCATTGTGTTCTCGTTGAGGTCGGCATTTTTAAGTACCAGAGCATCGCGGTCGGCAGAAAAAAGTGGGCATGCCAGCACTATCATTGCGGATATCATACTTGACAAAACGCGAATGCCATGGTTCATCAGAACTCACCGCCCTTGTCAACACGATTCTTGAAATTCGGGAACTCGCCGGAGACTTTTGATCGCAGTGTCCAGCTCGAAAAAGACTCTGTGGCATCGAGTCCTTTGCCGCGGATCACGTCGCCGTTTTTCGTACGAATCTCGACGAAATCGTCGGAGGCAACGCGGTGCGTGCGTTTGTTCCACGACAGCGACTGGGTCTTGATAGAAAGTCCGTCCCAATTTTTTATGAAGACATTTCCCCATATGAAAAATTTGTCGAGTGTTTTGCCCGTGCTACCTGAGTCAGAAACCACATGCGTCTCGTGAGAACCGTTTGACGGATTATCGTAGATCACAAGATTCACCGGCGAGATGAATGTCGAGCTGGTGTCGTCGAGCTGGCGGCGTGAATATTCGGTCTTGAGCTTCCACAAAAGGCGCGTGCTGTCGTAGCAATACAGAAAACTCGTACCAATCACTTCCTGATACGGTTTGGCAATATCGCTTGACAACTGAGGAAGAGCTTCGGTCTTTTTTGTGCAACCGACAAAAACCGAAATTGACAGAATGCAAATAACGACAAGAAACTTGATGGTCGGTTTCACGCGTGAAAACCTCTCTTCTCGGACTCGGCGTAATCGTTAAGATAACGCATCCAAAAGACCCATTTCATCGGGCTTTTTCCTTCGAAGTTGAACTGGTGCATTTCTTTTCCGCGACGAAATTCGAAGATCGATTTCTTCTGGAAGGTATAGTCGAGCATTTCGGAAACCGGCACAACAAGCGCGTGTTCAACCTTGCCGTCAGTTGGCTCGAAACTCAATTCACGTTTTGTCAAGATGAGTTTGCCAGTTGACAAAGCGGTAATTGTTCCGTTGACTTCGGTAATGGCTTTCGCGGCATTTTCCGAGACGGCAAGCACATCTTCGTCGGATGAATCGGCGATTTTCTGTTTGATGGAATCTTTGTGCCACTCGACATAGTCGCGAAGATTTCCGACGGGTTTCGCATGAACATTTCTCGGCGAAAAATTCAGATGCGGATCGAGCGCCCAGACCGCACCGCATGCTGTGCAGCGAAGCTCGTCGCCCTCGGCATCAAGGTGATCGTCCTTGCCGCATGACCGGCACTTCCACAGAAAACGATCGATACCTTCGGCAAGATGCGTTCCGATAAATGGAACCGCTGCGATCTGAGGATCACGAAGATCATCGTGTCGCATTCCGTCAACCACCGCGCGAAGAATTTCCTCGTTGCTCATGGTCTTCAGCATATCTACCGTATATGTTTTGCGAGTCATGAAAACAGCGCCTTTGCGCTGAGTCACCGCCCACCAAGGCTTGCTCGTGAAGTTTCCGGAAAGCCGCACCACGACAAGCGGCACCGCGGCCTTGCGGATAATCTTTTCGATGCCGGGATATATCGGCTGGGTGCATCCGTCCCATGTCAGCTGTGCCTCGGCAAAAATGAGCACGGGTGTTCCGCGCGAAAGCAGGCCGAGTGTTTTCTTCATTGCGGTGAAATCGACCGCTCCCTTTTTTTTCGGAAAAGCGCCGATCGCATCGAGGTACCATTTGGTCACACCACCGGCCTTGAAACCTTCTTCATTCATCATGATCGAAACAGGCCGCGGACTCGTCGCAAGCACAAGCCACGGATCCATGAACGTGCCATGGTTCGACACGGTTATGTAGGCGCCCCTCTTCGGTAGCGGATCGGCCTTCGGATCGAGGTGGTAATTGTAGCTTCGGAGTACGCTGAGCCGAAGCCCGACAAGATGAAGCTGCCAGAAAAGATAGCGCAGAAAAAGATTTTCCTTCATGAATCC
>CAIOZP010000256.1 GCA_903862805.1 uncultured Fibrobacterota bacterium | reverse complement strand
GCCGTCGAGGTGGTCGGTTTCGTGCTGAAGCGCACGTGCAAGCAGGTCATTCGCATTTTCAATCGTGAAAGGATTTCCCTTTTCGTCAAGCGCTCTTACAGAGACCGTTGCATGTCGCCAGACTTTCAGGCTGATGTCTGGAATTGAAAGACAGCCTTCCTCGTTTTCGACTTTTTCTTCCGAAAGATCGAAGAGCTCCGGATTGACAAATACGAGCGGATCACTTTCGCCGCCGCTGGTGTCGATCACGAATATGCGCACATTACGTCCGATCTGCGATGAAGCAAGACCGACGCCGTCATATTCGTAGAGATCGGCTTTCAGCTCTTTGATGAACGCGCGGATGTCGTCGTTGAAATCGGCGACCGGCAGCGACTTTTTGCGCAGAACCGGATCGCCGTATGTTCGAAGCTCGGCCATTACTTTTTCTTGTCCGCGGCAGGAGCCGGTGCTTCGGCATCGGGGTCGCCGATGACCTTGTCGCTGATTGCCACTTTGGCAACCTTGACCGTCGAACCATCTTCCATTTTCAATACGAGCGTATTCTTTTTCACATTGTAAACGGTTCCGTAAACTCCGCCTATAGTGAGAACCACATCTCCCTTCGCAATCGCATTGAGCATTGCCAGCTTATCCTTCTGTTTCTTCTGCTCAGGACGGATCATAAGGAAGTAGATGATGGCAAACATCGCGAGCATCATCGGGAGCATACTTGTAAGAGATCCTCCAAATGGCGAAGATGTTTGTGCAGAAGCCGCACCGACCGAAGCCAAAACCAGCGAGGCGGCAATCAGGAATTTGTTCATATCTGATCCTTTATTGATTTGAAATTTCGCGGCTAAAATATTACCTGCGCGCTCAGACGGCTAAATCCGCTGTGGATGAGTTACAAAATTGCGATATACAGAAAGGAATAACCGATTATGTCTTCGATTTGTAGTAGTGATAATAATACTTGTAGTAGCCATACGACGAATAGCGCTGAGACAGGTCGATATCGTTTAGCACAACTCCAAGACACTTTGCATTGACGTTCTGAAGATTGTTGACAGCATGTCTTGCAACTTCGCGCGCGGTTTTGTGCGAACGGATCACCAGTAGGATTCCGTCGGCATGACTCGCGAGAAGGGCGGCATCGGTTACTGCAATGACCGGTGGCGTGTCGAAGAAAATCATGTCGAAGCGCGATCGGAGGTCAGCGGCGATCAATCCCATTTTGTTCGATGCAAGTAGCTCTGCCGGATTCGGAGTGAACATTCCGGCAGGTATCACAGAAAGATTTTCGTATCCACTCGGCTTTATAATGGAATCGTAGTCTGGACTTGCGACGAAAAGATCGGAGAAACCAGGCTCGCGCTTGATTCCGAAAATGTGGTGAGCCACCGGTCTGCGCATATCGGTATCGATGAGCAGTGTCTTCTTGCCCATTTGCGCGTAAGCCATTGCAAGGTTTGCGATCGAAAGCGACTTGCCTTCCGATGGGCCGGCCGAAGTCATTATAATCACCTGAAGCGGTTTGTCTGGGCTCATGAATGAGAGATTGGTGCGCAGCGAACGATATGCCTCGGCAGTGATCGATTCGTCGCCCGAAAATTTCAGTAGATGTTTGGGATATTGGTTCACAGAGATCTGCGTCCTGGACTTGCTGCTCTTGCGTTTGATCGTAATATCGTCTTTACGGTTGTGGACGATATGAGGAATGGTTCCGAGAACCGGCAGCCCGAGATGTTTTTCTACATCTTCGTTGGACTTGAGCGAGGTATCGTTGAACTCGCGCATCAGCGCCATGATTATTCCGAGCAACAGTCCGACAATGACGCCGAGTATGTAGTAGCGCTCAGAATTTTTGGGAATAGGGCTGACCGGCATTTGAGCCTCATCGACGATCTTGATTCCGGAAGAGGTCGCAGCTGTGGAGATTTTCTGCTCTTCACCTTTCTGGAGCATTACGCTGTAAAGCTGTTCGTAGATTTGTTTGGCGCGTTCGAGCTTGAGAAGTTCCAGCGACTGTGAAAGCAGATCTGGGTTGCCCTTTCGGTAGCTCGCAATCGCATCACGGTATGTGTCGAGTTTGCGCTTGAAAAGATTGAGGTCGTTCTCTTTGGCTGTCACTGATTTTCTGAGCGATTGCCATTGCTGCATTTGATTGAAATCGACAGCCGGTTTGTCGGCGGGTTTGTTTTGGAGCAGCTGCATTTCGACACTTTTGATTTCACATTCGATAGGAGATGCCGGAGTAAGAGTTACACCGAGATTTTGCAGCCGGAGCCTTTCGGCCTCAAGAGTGCGGAGCTTTTCACGCAGGCTGTGGATAAGCGCCGAGTTGGCCGAATTGACCGGAGTCATTGAGGTTTCTATTTTGTCGAGTTGGCCTCTCTCTGCTTCGAGATCGGCTTCTTTTATGCCGAGTTGTGCAAGGTTTTGTGCATGTGCATCCTGAAGCGTTTTCAGTTCAGGTGTCATTCCTTCGGAGATGTCACCGGAATGATCTTTGAAGGTACGGTAGTCGTATTCGGCTTTCTCGAGTTTGTCGCGTATCAGGCCGGTTTGGATTTCAACCTCGGATATTGCCCGACGAGATTCTTCGGTTTCGACATCAAGGCAGCGCTTCATGAAAATCTG
>CAIOZP010000255.1 GCA_903862805.1 uncultured Fibrobacterota bacterium | reverse complement strand
GCTTTTGCATCGGCACCAATCACCTTGTAACCAGAAACTTTCAGATTCTTTATTTCGCCTTCGAGGCTTTCAGGGCGGACGATTGTCACATGGTCGATCATACCTGCCGCCGACTTTGCCGTACCGGCATTGAGCGAAGCGCTGTTGCGCTTTTCCAGCATGATGCCGGTAACGCCGAACGCCGCTGCTGAGCGAATCACCGCTCCGAGATTTCTTGTGTCTTCAATAGCCGATGGCACAAGAATCAACGGCGCTTCAACCGATTCTCCTTTGTCAACCAGAGTTTTCATGTCGTCGTAGGCACGAGCCGCGCAAACAACAACCACGCCTTGATGAACCGCATCACGTCCGGCCATATAGTCGAGGCGCTGTTTGGGCACAACCTGACACGGCAGTTTTTCGTGGCGAACTTTTTTGAGCAGATCGAATAGTCCCTGACCAAGATCGCCCTGCTCGAAATAGATTCGGTCTATGCGATTGCGGCCGTGTTCGAGCAGCTCTTCTACAGGATGGATTCCATATACGAGGCTGTCTTTGGGGATTTCTTCTTCGCCGCGAGCCGGACGATAGGGACGTTCGTACTTTACCTGAGGCTCGCGGGAATCGTGGTGGTCATTGTCGCGATCACGGTCACGATGGCTGTCGGAAAATCCTGATGGCTTGTATGTTCCGGAATCGCGGCTGTCGTCGGAGAATCGCGACGTGCGAGGTGGCTGCGACGAGCGGCTTTTATCCGAGAAATACGAAGACTGCGACGCACTTGTCGGACGCGAAGATCCGCGATCACGGCTGTCGTCACTGAACCTTGCCGGTTTCTCGTCCCAGAACGACGATCCGCCATTTTCTCTTGGCGCATCAGAGCGCGGACGGTCGGAACTGTCCTTGCGGTACTTTGCCAGACCGTCTTTCTGACGCGCATCAAAATGCCTTCCGCCCGGACTTTTTTTTCTTCCGGATCCGCGATCGCTTCCGCCTTCGTACATTTACTTCTTCCCTTTTTTCTGTTTGTTCATCCACGGCCCGCTTCCAGAATGCTTGGCAGTTCCGGAGGAGTGTTTTTCTTTGACATATTCAAGCGTGATACTCACCGACTTCTGCTGATTTGCGGTAAGAGTCACACGCGTGTTCTGCGAGTCATATCCTTTCGCGAAAACCCTGATCGTGTACTGACCGGCAGCCAATCCTGTGACTGTGGCATGTCCGTGGCCGATTTCCTTTTTGTCAAGCGTGATTGTCGCCGAATCGGGCGTTACCTTGATGTCGAGTGACGCGCCGGTTTTTGTTGTAGAGGAATCTTTCGGTGCTGACGCGGCCGCTGCGGAATCGGTCTTGATCGCAACAGAAGTGGTTTCGGCATTGGCCGCAATAACGGCTGCAAGTATCAACGCGGGGAAAAACAGTGTCTTTTTCATAAAACTTCCTTTCTGAATGCCTGAAAATACATGGCTCCCCGATTTGGGACTTGAAAATGTTTCTTTCAGTTACAAAAAGGTTCTTCCGGAATGATCCAACAAAGTCATCTTGCTGACAAATTATTGCGAAATAATCCCGCATTCAATGTAGTTGTGCCTATTTAAGCCAAAATAATCTTGTATTGCTGACAAAATACTGTTGCGCTCTGACATTTTTTTGACTATGTTACCTCGTGACCAACGGAGAAACTATGACGTGTCCAGATATTTTTCAATACCTTGATTACAGGTTGTACCTACGGGATGCCTGCACTGCGCGCAAAGACGCCGATACCTCGTTCACGTTTCGCACCATTGCAGATCGTGTCGGAATCGACTCCGGCTATGTGGCGAAAATCTTTCAACGTGAGCGGCACATCTCACCGAAGCTGGTAGAGCCGTTTGTAGAACTGCTCGGCATAGATGTCCGTGAAGCAGATCATTTCCGGCACATGTTTGCTTTTGGCAAGGGCAAAACCCACGCCGAAAAAGACGCGCATTTCGTCGCAATGATTTCGGGCAACAAGAGCGGACGGTCGGTGCTTGCGGCTGATCAGTACGAGCTGTTTTCGCACTGGTATAATCTCGCGATTCGGGAGATACTTTCGTTTTACAGATTCACCGGCGATCATGCCGAATTGGCAAAACTTGTTTCTCCTGCCATCACAGCCTCGCAGGCACGGGCGGCCATCCGTCTGCTCGAAAAGCAGAAGCTTATTTCAAAGCGCAAAGACGGAAGCTACGAAAAAATATCGCCGATCTGGACTACCGGCGAAGACACACGCAGTCTCGCAGTTGTCAAGTACCAGAAATCCATGCTTGATCTTACGCGGGATGCCTACGACCGCCTGCCACCCGAAGATCGCCACATGTCAACCCTGACTCTCTCGTGTTCAGAAGCCGAATACAAAGAAATCGTTTCCGATATTCAGAAACTGCGGAAGAAACTTTTAGATATGGCCGAAAAAACCTCTTCGCCGGATCGCGTGATTCATTGCGGATTTTCTGTATTTCCAGTTTCAAGCCTCCCCCGAAACGAGGTCGCCGAATGAAGTCGTTCGTTTTAATAGTTGGATTTTTTCTGATGTTTCTTTGCGCCGGATGCAGTGGAAATCTTGCAGGTGGCGGCGGGATCGAAACGGTGGCATTAGTTGTTACGCTTCCGGCGTCGCAGCGTGATGGCGGGGTTGTGGTTTACAACGGCGACACAGTCGTGGTTGCGAAGGGCGACAGCACGGTAACGATAAATGTTCCAAAGAACGATTCCATTCCTTTGGTTGTGTGGAGCAACGGACGCGACACAGCTGTCATTGCGAAAAACATTTCGGCGCCAGGCGGAGTCCTTCCGAAAGTGGTGCTGCTTATAACCGGATCTTACGGGCCGAACACGCCGACCGACTCGTTGCTGCGGTCTCATCTGTTCAAGGCTGGACTTGTGGTTGTGCCGCTTCGTGATTCGCTCCTTGCAATCGGCGACACATCTGGAATGAACGGTATCTGCATCTCGACTTCGATCGACCAGACGATTGTCGGATCGAAGTTCCGTGATTCGCGGCAGCCGATTCTCGACTGCGAATACAAGTTGCTCGACTCGCTCGGAATCTCCGGCGGAAATGACACCGCCGACTACGGCTCGCGTCATCCGGTTGACACTGCCATCGTGAACGGCGCGAGTCCTGCATCGGCCGGATATTCTGGTCCGACGGTCATCTTCAGCGGATTCGCAATTGGTGCCGACTCGCTCAGGCATCTCGACTGGGGACGCTTGCCAGCAGGAGCAATCGCAACCATCACCGATCCACTCGATTCAACAAAAGCCAATTCGATCTGCATGGAAATCGGGTGCGCACTTCCGGGTGGCGGAACGGCAGCAGCACGACGCAGCACCTTCCTCTTCGCAACTGGCGACGCCGGTTATATCAGCACAGAGAGCTGGAATATTTTCGAAGCGCTGTGTCGTTGGTCTTTCAATAATTGATTGGAGAGTATGTGAGAAATCACTGCGGAAAAATTATCGTTTTGATTTGCGGAATATTATGTCTGACATCGCTCAGCACCGGTGCAAATGTCGGCGTCTTGTCGGCGAGCGACATAACGGCGGCGATGGTAACGGCTCAACCCGGCGACACACTCACAATGGCCAACGGAACATGGTCGAACCAGAGCATTGTGTTCTCCGGCAACGGAACTGCGGTGGCACCGATCGTGCTTTGCGTACAGTCAACTGGCGGAGTTATTCTGTCCGGCACATCAACATTAAGCATTTCCGGAAAACATCTTGTTGCAGATGGACTCTCGTTTGTCTCAGGATCCAGCACGGCAAATAACGCGGTCGTTTCTTTCAAGACTTCAAGCTCCGCGTTCGCCGATTCCTGCCGATTGACAAACGCTACAATCGACAGCTACAACCCGACCGACCTTACCACCGATTACAAATGGGTGTCATTCTACGGAACGCACAACCGTGTCGATCATTGCTACTTCCACAACAAGACTCATCAGGGCACATTGCTCGTTGTCTGGTGCG
>CAIOZP010000254.1 GCA_903862805.1 uncultured Fibrobacterota bacterium | reverse complement strand
GGTCGATGATCCGCGAACTGTTCCGGCGAAACTTGCGAGAAAACTTTTTGGGATAGATTTCGATAGACTTATGACCGTCGCTGTTACCGGCACAAACGGCAAGACCACCACGGCTCATCTGTGGCATTCGCTTCTTGCCGATCTCTACGGCCCCGCCTATTGCTGGATGATCGGCACGATCGTCTATCAGACAGGCGAGACCAGTGTTGCTGCTGATCGCACGACTCCCGAAGGCCTTGACATAATGCGAGGAATGGCCCGTGCCGAGAAATCACCGAAGGCTCTGGTGATGGAGGTCTCGTCGCATGCGCTCTCGCTTGGTCGTGTTGAAGAATTCAGCTACGATGTGGCAATCTTCACCAACCTGACTCAGGATCACCTCGATTTTCATGGCGATATGGAGTCATATTATCAGGCCAAGAAACTCCTCTTTGTAAATCACCTGAAAGCCGACGGAGTCGCAGTTGTCAATATCGATGACTCATGGGGACGCCGCCTTGCAACAGAGATTGACAAAACGCGACTGGTTACTTTCGGCACATCGGAAGATGCCAGCTGCCGCATCGTTGAAATGAAATGCGAGATTGACAAAACAGGAATCGAGCTTGCGTTTGCCGGAGAGCGCATCAGCCTTAGCTCCGCATTTGTAGGAAAGTTCAATGCCTACAACATTTGCGGATATGTCGCTGGCGCTCTTGCAAAGAAGATTGACATAACGAGAATCGGATCGGCGCTCAATACAAGTGTTCCGGGCCGGATGGAACGTGTCGAAACCGGCCTTGGCTTTGCGGTGGTCGTTGACTATGCGCACACGCCTGACGCACTTGTCAATGTGCTATCGACAGCGAAGGATCTGATCGACGGCCGCCTTATCTGTGTATTCGGATGTGGCGGAGATCGTGATCGCAGCAAACGTCCGATCATGGCCGGAGCAGTTGCCGGTCTTGCCGACGAAGCGATAGTGACATCTGACAATCCGCGTAGCGAAAAACCGCGTGCGATAATCAACGACATACTCGAAGGAATGCCGCTCGACTTTCCGCATATTGTTATCGAAGACCGTCGCGAGGCAATTAGAAAAGCGCTTGCACTTGCAAAGCAGGGCGACTGCGTGATGATCGCTGGCAAAGGTCACGAAACATATCAGGAGATCGATGGTGTGAAGCATCACTTCAGTGATGTTGAAACCGTTCTCGAACTTGCCGCAGGCATGAGAGGAACCGTATGAGCTGTCGCGACAAGGATTTTAAATTGACATTTGGGGAATTGCTGAAGTGGTCTGGTGGAGAGTGTGGCCTTTCATCGGCAGCTCTTAAAAAGGCCGTCGGAAATGTCTGGATGGATTCCCGCAAAGTTGAAGCAGGCGATCTCTTCGTTGCTGTTGCAGGCGAAAAAGACGATGGGCACAATCATGTTGCTTCTGCATTTGCTCAGGGTGCGGTTGCCGCACTTGTGGCAAAGAAGAGCCTTGGTCTTATCCCTAAAAAATATTCGAGCAAACTGATCGTTGTAAAAGATCCACTGGCCGCGCTTCAGAAGATGGCGAAGAAATATCGTGATGAGCTTGACATTCCGATTGTTGCCGTGACAGGTTCAAATGGCAAGACCACGACGAGTCGCTTTTTGCGCGACATTCTTTCGCATGGATTTACTGTCGGTTCGACCAAGGGGAATTTCAATAATCATCTCGGCGTTCCGATTTCGGTGCTTGCCTTAAGCGCTAAAGCTGACATTGCCGTGCTTGAGCTTGGCGCGAATCATGCTGGTGAAATCGACGGACTATCGAAGATCGTATCGCCCGATCATGCGGTGATTACAAACATCGGCTACGCACACGTTGGCGAGTTTGGTGGGATTGACAATACGGCAAAGGCGAAGTTCGAGATCGCAAATGGGCTACCTAAAAAAGGTGGGCTACTAATTGTCAACGGCGACGATTCGCGTTGTGTAAAGCATGCAAAAGAGTCGGGATACGACACGGTTTTGTTCGGCTTCTCGAGTCGTTGCACTTTCAAGGCGACCAAAGTTTTGGTTGACGAAAAGGGAACAAGTTTTTCTGTCAACAAGATTGATTATCGATTGAATATTCCAGGCCGCCATTTCGTTTTGTCGGTCTTACCGGCCATCTTCGAAGCGACGCTGATGGGCATGGAAAATTCCGATATTGTCAAGGCTGTCGCAGGCCTTGAGCCAGATCCGCTTCGTGGTCGCATTGCCTCTAAGAAGGGATTGCGATTCATCGTCGATTGCTACAACGCGAATCCTTCTTCGATGAGCACCGGCTTGCAGTTCCTTGCGGATGTTGCTGAAGAGTCGAAACGTGGCGCGATCATCGGCGATATGATGGAGCTGGGTAAATGGACACCGAAACTTCATGTAGCGCTTGGTCGTGAGATTGTGAAGTCTGGTGTTACGAAGCTCGTGGTGGTGGGTCAGTTTGCGGCTCACACCGTTAGCGGCGCGATCGATGCCGGAATGAATCTCGACAATATTTCCGTAGCCGATAATGCCGACGATGCCGTGAAACTTGTGAAGCGTTGCTTTACAAAAGGCGACACGGTTTTGCTGAAAGGCTCGCGCGCCGTGGGCCTTGAAAAAGTCTTCGAGAATTTCTGAGAAAAATTATGAGCATGATACAAGACAAGAAATGGATCCCGAAAAGGGTAGCGATAATCGGAGCGGCCCGAAGCGGTCTTGCTGCGGCATCGTTTCTGCGTGATCGCGGTGTATCCGTTTTGTTAAGCGATTCAATGCCGCAGGAAAAACTTGCGAGCGTTATAAAAACAGCCGGACTCGATGGAATCGAATTCGAGGGCGGTGGAAATTCCGACAAGGTTTTGGAAGCAGCGCTGATTATCTGCTCGCCTGGTGTTCCTTCCAACATTCCCGTTTTGTCAAGAGCCCTCGCGAAAGGGATTCCTGTTTGGGCGGAGATCGAGCTTGCATGGCGTCAGAGTGTCGCGCCTTATCTTGCCTTAACCGGATCGACCGGCAAGAGCACGACCGTCAGCTTAATCGGTTCAGCAGTTGCGGCATCCGGCAGGGCGGGAGTGGTTGCGGGTAACATCGGTCTGCCGCTTATTGCAACGGCACCGGCGATTCCGCAAAGCGGTTTTATCACTGCAGAGATCTCGAGTTTTCAGCTTGAGAATATCGAGCTCTTCAGACCCAGAGTCGCATGCGTTCTTAACCTTATGAAGAACCATCTCGACCGCTACGAAAACGAAGACGGCTACTACAACGCGAAGAAGCTCATGATGAAAAACATGGCAGCCGACGACGTGGTTGTCTTCAATGCAAACGATGAACGTCTTTGTGTCTGGGCGGATGAATTTGCGTCAAAGCTTCGTGTCATCATGTTTGGTGCCAAGCATGAACGATTTGAATCGGTATGGATCGAAGGCGACGAGATCAGTACCAATATTGACAAGTGCGAACGGGTTCTCTTCCTGTCAAGCGACATGAAAATTGCTGGCCGACACAATGCCGAAAACGCCTGTGCTGCCGCGGCTGTTTCGATTGCCGCAGGTATCGACGATGTGTCGGTAGCAAACGGGATTACGTCGTTTACCGGACTTCCGCATCGGCTCGAATTTGTACGCGAACTCGATGGCGTTGGCTACTACAACGATTCGAAAGCCACTACCGCCGAATCAATCGACTGTGCGCTCAAGGCCTTTACGGCCGGTGTTCATCTGATCGCCGGAGGCCGTGATAAGGGTTGCGACTTCGCTGGAATTTCTGAGAGTGTGAAAAGGCATGCGGCCAGCGTGATTCTCATCGGCGAGGCAACGGATCGAATCGAGTTGCTTTGGAAAGGTCTCACTGAAATTCATCGTGCCGCGTCTCTCGAAGAGGCTGTGTCAATTGCAAAAAAATCTGCAAGCCGAGGACAGTCCGTTGTGATGTCTCCGGGCTGCAGCAGTTTCGATATGTTCAAAAGCTACGAGCACCGCGGAGAAGTTTTCCGTGATGCGGTAAGGAAGCTTGCCTGATATGAATTTGCGCGTCGATGGAATTGACAAAGGGATATTGCTGACAAGCCTTGTGATGCTTGCGGCGGGTATCGTTTTTGTCTATAGCAGCAGCTTCGCGATGGCCGCTCAGCGCTATCACGATGCTCAGCATTTCCTTACGGGGCATGCGATTCGTGCGCTGATTGCACTTGTGCTGTTCACGGTGTTTCTCAATATCGATTATCATGCGATCGGCCGCTACAGTCACATCTGGTTCATCGCTGCGGTGGTGATGCTGGTGTGGGTGATTGTGCTGCCCGACCACTCAGCGGTCAATGGCGCGAAGCGTTGGATTCATCTTGGGCCGATAAGTTTTCAGGCGTCGGAGTTTGCACGAATCGCGCTTGTTGTGGCGGTGGCCTCGCAGGCCGACAAGATGGGCG
>CAIOZP010000253.1 GCA_903862805.1 uncultured Fibrobacterota bacterium | reverse complement strand
GGCTCTCATTCAAGGCGGCACATGGCGAGATAGTCATCAAAGACGTTATCGCCGACAGCTTCCTTCAGCAGATTCTTCTTCGTCCTACAGAATACGATGTGATCGCAACGCTGAATCTCAATGGTGACTACATCTCCGATGCGCTTGCCGCACAGGTCGGTGGAATCGGAATCGCGCCCGGTGCCAATATCAACTATGAACTCGGTGCCGGTATCTTCGAAGCAACTCACGGAACGGCTCCGAAATATGCCGGACTCGACAAAGTCAATCCAAGTTCACTCATTCTTTCGGGAGAAATGATGTTGCGTTTCATGGGCTGGATCGAGGCTGCGGATCTTGTGATCAAAGGCGTCGAGAATGCAATCGCGAGCAAGCGGGTCACTTATGACTTCGCACGCCTGATCCCCGACGCAACCGAGGTTTCATGCTCCGGATTCGGTACGGAGATCGTTGCCGGAATGTAAACGCCGTTTTGTGACGGCAAAGGAGCTGGTATGTCGTTCATAGCGATTGTCGGAGTCTTGTTTTTCCTACTGTTCGTGGCGATTGCCGCCTACTTCGTCTCGAAGCAGAAATCTCCGCAGGAAGATCCGCCGACTCCCGACATGATGATCCATACCAGCGGCATATATTCGATTGTGAGAAAGTCGCCGCGTGAAGATTTTCAACGCCTCCGGCCCGACGAAAATGCGCTGAAGCAATATGTCAAAGAGCAAAGCGTAGATCTCGGTGGCAGGACGATCACCGATTCCGATCGGAAACGAATCGTGGCAGACTGGGCTTCGGCAATCGAGAGAAACATTGCCGAGATTGAAACTGGTGATTTCAAGTCCTGCGATTTTTATTACTACGAATTTACCGGCACGGACGATGTTTGCGCCGGGTTCATTGAAAAAGGCTCGTTCGTGACACGCGAGGAAATTTTCCGACATCCGGAACTTGTTCCACCGTTTCACGCCGGATGCACCTGTGTACTTCACGGATACTACGGAACAGACAATCCGCGTGAAACCACAATGCTCGGAATGAAGCCTTTTTTCGGAGAGAACGTAAATCTTCCACCTCTTCCTGACTGGAAGAATATACAGAAACCGGAGTAACCGGGAATGAGATTTTCCTTGAGACTATACAAAACCGTTCTGTCCACACTTGCACTTGTCACACTCGCAGCGGCGACTCCCAAGATCGGACAGTCGGCAATCATAACGCTTCAGTTCCCGTTCGGTGCGCGCGCAGCCGGACTTGGTGAATCATATTCATCTATTGCCGATAACGCCGACGCCACGTATTACAACCCGGCCGGACTCGGTTTGGCTCCGGTTGCGAGTAGCTGGAGATCCTTGTCGCCGGTTCAGTCCGACGAAATCACGGCCATTGCAGCGGAGCATCGCAAGGCGTTCGGTGGCAGAGACCATATCTGGATCGCAACAAAATCACACGGTCTTATGCGATACAACGGCAGGATCTGGGAAAAGAGCGAGTCTTATGTGATAGCCCCCGATGACAGCCTTTTCACGATAGTTCCCAAAATTATCGCCACAGACAGCCGTGAACGACTCGACCGCGCAACACGCGAAATCAGACTCGCCAACCGCCTCGGAACAGTTACCGAAAACTATGCGCTTGCATTGATACGGCCTGTACTTATCGACTCGCTTCGCCATGTCGCAGGAGCCGCCGAGGAACTCGCTTATGCAATCGCCGCGATTCCGCTGGAGCAACGTGTACCTGCGACTATTTACGGACTTGTCGCATCGAAGGTAAAGGCCGGCGAAGCCGACAGCATCGCTGCGAAAATATCAACGTTCAATCCCCGCGGCGAAAAACAATTTGCGGATCTTGTCTCACTCAATATTCCGTTCTCGGCGGCAATTAGCGACTCGATCACCTGCCTTGCAGTTGACGCTGCCGATCATCTATGGGCCGGAACAAATCACGGTCTGTACAACTACGACGGAACCACCT
>CAIOZP010000252.1 GCA_903862805.1 uncultured Fibrobacterota bacterium | reverse complement strand
TACCGGAAACACAATCGAAACAAGCATTGACTCAGAAATCAGGATTCGCTGCCGCGCGATCTCGCTGCGGTCGATACGACAACTATTCCCGACTCAGTTACCGTGTACTTCTTCGCATCTTCAACAGGATCAAAACCGATTCTCGTTCCAGCCGGAATCTTGACCCCGCGATCTATAATTGCACGGCGGATTTCTGCGCCTTCGCCGATATCGACTTCCGGAAACACAATCGAATCTTCGATCTTTGCAAAACTGTGAACTCTTACGTTTCGTGAAAGTACAGAACGAAGCGCAATCCCGCCGGAAATTATACATCCACCAGCAACAATAGAATCGACTGCTTCGCCTTTGCGCATATCCTCGCCTTCGCCTGCGAAGACAAATTTCGCTGGAGGCGTCTGCCCCGGAGCGGTTCTGATCGGCCAAAGATCGTTGTAGAGATTGATGTCAGGAACGACGTCACGCAAAGACATGTTTGCAGTGTAGTAGGCGTCGAGTGTTCCAACATCTTCCCAATAGCCGCACTGTTGCGGGCTTTCGCCGGGGATTACGTTGGTCGAAAAATCATAAACATAAACCGGATAATCTTTATATATCTGCGTGAGAATGTCTTTGCCAAAATCGTGCGATGAGCTTTCCTGCTCTGCGTCGTCGAGCAACTCGCGGACGAGGAACTTCTTGTTGAAAACGTAGTTGCCCATTGAAACAAGAGCCATATCGGGACGTCCCGGAATGGCCTTCGGCTTGGCTGGTTTTTCCTCGAAGCCGACCATGCGTCCACCCTGATCCACTTCGATAACACCGAACTGTCCGGCAGCATCTTTAATAGGTTTAGGAATGGCGGCAACCGTGCAAAGCGCGCCGTTCATACGATGAAAATTGAGCATCTTGGCAATGTCCATCTTGTAGATGTGGTCTGCGCCAAAGATCGCAACGTAGTCGGGATTTTCATCTTCGATAAGATTAAGATTTTGGTATATCGCATCGGCTGTTCCCTGATACCAGTTCTTGCCGGTACGCATCTGAGCGGGAACAGGATCGATGTACTGACCGAGCATACGGTTCAGGTTCCAGCCGGTCGTAAGATGTTTGATTAGCGAATCGGCCTTGAATTGCGTGAGAACCTTTATCTTGAATATGCCCGAGTTGATGAAGTTGTTGAGGACAAAATCGATGATCCTATATTTGCCGCCAAACATCACCGCCGGCTTTGCGCGTTCTTTTGTAAGTGGATGCAGCCGTGAACCTTCACCGCCTGCCATTATCATCGCGAGTACATTCGGATAGCCAACTGCCGAGCGGAAAGAATCCATTATCAACCCTTCCTGGTTTGTGCGAACCGGCCGCGATCATCCGCGATTCCGGTACTAACTTCATGAGAATATAGTTGTTAGTGTTGAACATTGCCAAGAGGGATTCTGAACAAAGAAATACCTTCAGCTGATGATTGAGAGTGCTCAATCCGAAAGTATGGAATTGATATCGATTGGTACTGATTTCAAAGAACAAATGTGGTACAGGAAATTATACAGAACAGCGGAAATCCAAATAATCAATGATCGCATCCTTGACGTGCCGATATGAATCTCGTATATTTGCCACCATTGCGAGAGTAGCTCAGCGGTAGAGCTCCACCTTGCCAAGGTGGTTGTCGCGGGTTCAATCCCCGTCTCTCGCTCCAGTTTACGGCGACATAGCCAAGTGGTAAGGCCACGGTCTGCAAAACCGTTATTCCCCAGTTCAAATCTGGGTGTCGCCTCCAAAGTTTGAAAGATGCGAGAGTAGCTCAGCGGTAGAGCTCCACCTTTGACAAATTCGAAGGACAAGTTGAATTCGAAAGGAAATTGAAAAGCCTGTCGACGGATGCACGAAAGAAGATTGCGAATCCT
>CAIOZP010000251.1 GCA_903862805.1 uncultured Fibrobacterota bacterium | reverse complement strand
TCAGTTCCTCGCCGCTCATTTCCGAAACACTTGGAGTCAGGATAGGCAAACGCCCTCAAATCAAGTGGAAGGTTTCCAAGGAAGTCACCGAAGAAACAAAGATGACTTTCAAGGAAACGGGCTTTACTACCAAGCCATATCCTGTGGGAATAGATGCCGCCGGACTGCGCGAATCCTGCGGCGAGACATGGACGGATTCGCTCATTTCAGCTATTGCAGCATCCGGAATTCCATTGTACCTTTACGCCGACAATCTTTCGGACAGCGGTCTGACGGCTTGGCTGACAAGGCTGTCGCAACCGGTGATCCGGAGGTTGACACCTGCGAGAACCGTTGCAACGATCCAGCGATCGGGTTGCATAATCGCCGCGAAGAGTTCGTTCTACCAGATCGCCGCATTGATGGGACATCCGCTCATCGGCATCTTCGAGAACGACGAGCTGACAAAATGGCAGATGATGCCCGGAAACATGAAAGGAATCGCCTACAGTGTCCGACCGAACGAAACAACCCTTGAACAGGTTCTCGATATTGTCCGTTCCACTTTCACCTCAT
Organism: uncultured Fibrobacterota bacterium; assembly: GCA_903862805.1. Classification (GTDB taxonomy): domain Bacteria; phylum Fibrobacterota; class Chitinivibrionia; order Chitinivibrionales; family CAIOZP01; genus CAIOZP01. Next base: position 4,303 of record CAIOZP010000251.1, on the reverse strand, counting down.
AACGCCGGGTTTCTGCATGTGGTATAAACTCAGGCGAGCGATACTTTTCAGTCTCAAGGAATTTGAAAACCGTCTCGCGGCCAATGCCCGCAAGCGCGAAATCCGTCGTGCCTATCGTAGCACTTCAGATGCCTCTGTTACCTCCCGTTCAGCCAGGCCGGTTTCATTCGGCTGGTTATTACCGCTTGTCAAGTTCCTTGCCGCAGCGTGTATCGTCATTGCAATCGGTGTGCTGTGTATCTTTGCATACAGGGCGATTTCTGAACCGGCAGCCAAATTCTTCGCAGGAATTTCTCAGGTCAAACTTCCCAAGATCGAAATAAAACATAACGCCCCGAGCCATAATGCGCAACAACCGGCGGCTCAGCAGGAACGAAGTGCGCCGCGGCCGACTCAGGCCCAGCAGGGGCCGGCGTATCCGTCGGGGCTCGATGTTCCGGATGCGAGTGTCCTTAATTCGCTGCCGTCGTCAGATTCAGATTCTGTCAGTCCGGTTGATATGAAAATGACGCGCATGATCCTTACCAATAAAGCCACGCACCGTTTTTATGTCATGCTGAAAGGTGACAACGGCAAATGGTCGGTTGAGCACGACTGGTTCACGGGAACAGGTGCGGTCGATGGTCCCAAGCGCACAGCTGGCGATCTCAAGACTCCCGACGGACTTTACTTCATTGTTGGTCGTCGTGAACGTAGCGAACTCGATCCCAAGTACGGGCCGCTGGCTTTCATCCTGAATTATCCGAACGAGTACGACATTCGCATGGGATATTCCGGTCAGGGAATCTGGGTGCACGGCGTCAAGCCTGACACTGTTCCGTTCCGCTCCCACGGCTGCCTCGAACTCGAAAACCCGAACGCCATCGAACTCGGAACCGAACTCCGCAGTGGAATCGGTACACCGGTGTATATTGTCGATGATTCGGGGATCACCGATCCGGCGACTTACCCAGACTACGACAAGATCGAACGCAAGCGGGCGAAGATCATAGCAGACTGGCTGGCCGGTCGTTCCGCGTTTGCTGTGCTCATTGACAATTGGGGAAAAGCCTGGGCAGCACGTGACATAGAAAACTACATGAGCAACTATGACGACGGCTTCGACGGGCAGGGGCTTAACAAGAGGCAGTGGCGTGATCACAAGTCGCGCATATTCACCGATCAGCCCGACATTTCGGTCGGTATCGAGGGCTTGCGCATAACCGAGATCGGCGCCAATACGGCGGTGGTGAAATTTGTTCAGGACTACGCGGCAGGCAGTATGAAGAGCCGCAGTGGCAAAAAAATAGAATTGATAAAACGTAACGGAACCTGGCGCATTTCCCGCGAGGCGACAATTCCAGAGGAGCAGGTCAGACTATGATCTTCACAAAATTCGGCAGAAAAGAGATCAAGGATCCGCAGGCACTTCACGACTGGATCGAGGAGAATCTTTCCGAGATTCAGGAGCTGCTCGGTAGCGTGCGTTCCGAAAAGTCCGATCTCCACGGATTGCTTTCGACTGTCACCAAGGAATCCGACCAGATGCGCGGCGCCTTACACGACATCGAGAATGTGAAGAGCGGTATCGAGCTTGCATCGGAACGTTTCGGCCAGATCGAGGCTAAGGTGTCGCAAGCCTCCGAGACAGAGCGTCGCATAGACGGATTCGTGACTCGCGCCGTTGGGATGGAAGCCAGGTTTGAAAAGCTCGAACGCTCGCTTGAGAATATTCTCAAGCAGGAAAAGCTTGTCGAGTCGATGGAACATCAGGTCAGTGCGCTCCTCAACCGCTTCTCGCAGGGCGATCAGGCCAAGGCGATTCAGGAAGGCATCGCCCGGATGCTCGAAATGGAGGAACGTCAGCGTCGTCTCGAAGCCAAGCTTGCCGAAGGCGAAAAGCGTGTGGGCGAGACGCTCACGGTTTTCGATACGGCGGCCGCGCGACTTACCGATATACAGGGAACCACAGACGACCTATCGCAGCGCATCAAAGCCGCCGAAGGAGACCTCGCGGCTTACCGTCTTGTCAAGGAGAAGGTCGATAGTCTCAACAGCCTTTCCGAGAATATCAAGAACAAGATCAAGTCACTTGAGAGTCAGAAGGTTGTGGTGGAACGCGCCAACGAAGAGGCAAGCAAACTCAATACTCTTACATGGCAGATCGACTCCGACCTCAAGCATCTTCAGGGCAAATATCAGCAGCTGGCGCGTATCGACAAGAACATCTCTCTTGTCAACGACATGCTTGAAGAGAGCCGCAGTTCAATCGAAGAAATCCGTGAGTTCAAAAGTTATATGGATGGCGCCTCGGAACAGATTGCGCAGGTTCGCCGCGTCAACGACGAGCTCGAACGCAAGCTTGGCGAGTTTGTCCGTCAGGGCAAACATGTTGACGAAATCGCCGAAAAGGCACGCGAGGTTTTCACTACGTCGCGCAACACCGAAACAATTCTCAACACGCTCGAAAAGCATCAACAGAAGATCGAGGCCGGAAAGTCGGTCATTGCCAACTACGAGAAAAATCTCGAACGTGTCAGCACCCGTATCGAAGAAGTCAGCCGCGAATGGGGCGCAGTCGATGCGATCAGCCAGCGCATTGCGACACTCGAAACCGGAGTCGCCGGAATCGAAACCCGCGTCGAAACCATCGGCACCAAAGAGAAGGAAATCGCCCAGCTTGATACGCGCCTTGCCGACATGCACGTACTCGCCACCGATGTCGAAAAGCGTCAGGACGATCTCATGCAGCGCCGTGCCGAAGTCGATGCAATTACCGGCCGCATGGACGAGTTTGTGCGTAATGCAGTGGCACTCGAAAACGAGATCCAGACGCTCGGCGAGCGCGAGAGTGAGATCGAACATCTTGCCACTCGGATCGGCGAACTTTCCAATCTTGCCAAGACTACCGACATGCGCATCGAGCAGGTTCTCGAACGTGCACAGATCGTTGACGAGGTCGATCACAAGATCGGCAGCCTTGACAAAATGGTAGTCGAGGTTGACGAGCGCATCAACGTCCAGCTCCAGAGAAAGAGCATGATCGAGAAGACAGAGAAGCGTCTCGACCAGCTCAACTATCTCCTCGGCGACATCAACATGAAGATCCAGAATCTTACCAAGGAACAGAAGACCGTCGATGACATCAGCCGCCAACTTTCAGCGATTGCCGCACAGTCGCTCGAAGCTAAAACCATGATGCAGCGACTCTCCGACGAAAAGACCGCGTTGCTCGGTCAGGAGAAAACGATCAACTCGATGCGCGATCAGCTCGAAGCACTTGCGGCATCGGCACGCAGTCGCATCGACGAATACAAGGAAACCATCGGTGCCTACGGCCACACGGTCAACGAGAACCGCAAAGAATTCGAAGACATCGTCGAACGGAGCAACGAGACGATCAAATCTATCGAGAAACATCGTGCCGACATTGCGACCGCCGAGACGCGACTTGTGACCGCACACGAACTGCTTGCCACGATCAAGAACGAGATGGATCAGACCGGTCGTCGCATGAACAAGATCGAGGCGATCGATGCCCGCATGGAGAAGCTCGACACCGCCGTGTCCGACATGGAGATTCGCATGGAGGCGATCGACAAGGATCGCGACATGGTTCGCACCACGCAGGAAAAGATCGAAGGCTTGCAGACGATCATCACCCGCGCCGAAAGCGGTATCGTCGATATTCAGGCCCGCGCCTCCGATGTTGAACGTGTCGCTGTGCAGGTCGCCGAAACGGAAAAGGTTATGTCGGCTGTCGAAACCCGCATGCGTGAACTGGCCCGCGAGAAGCAGATCATCCGCGACGCCGAAACGCGAATCAACGGGCTCAATCTTCTTATGGAAGATATTAAGGCCCAGGTGCGCAATCTCTCAGCCGAAGAAAAAGAGATCCTTGCGGCCATCGAGAAGACCAGCGAACTACGCTTCCTGCTCGGCGAAGTCGAAGGCCGTATCGCGGTTCTTCGTCAGGAAAAGGACAGGCTGTCGCAGTGAGATCTTTCAGGCCGGTTTTACTTATGCTGACTATTGCTGCCTCTTTAATGTCGGGTTGCGGCGTCTATACATTCTCCGGATCGACCCTGCCCGCGCATCTCAAGACTGTCGATATTCCGCTTTTCGCCAACCGCACGGTTCAGCCAGGAGTTGCCGAGAGCATAACGCAAGGCGTTTCACAGAGCCTTGTCGGAAGCGCGCTTCTCCGCGTTGTTCCGAGCGGCGGTGATGCCACGATCTCCGGCACGGTCACGGCTTACAGCAATCAGCCTTATACATACGGCTCAACAGAATTTCGGCAGGTGAATGTCTCTTCCTATTCTGT
>CAIOZP010000250.1 GCA_903862805.1 uncultured Fibrobacterota bacterium | reverse complement strand
TCGGGAGAGGCCTCTATCATTTCGGATCGTCTCCGGTCTGCTCTTATCAGCACCGGCATCTTTTCAGTCATGGAAAGAAATGCCATGGAAACCATTCTCAAGGAACAGGGGTTTCAAAACAGCGGTGCCTGCGACGATCAATCCTGTATTGTCCAGATTGGAAAAATCCTCACAGTTGAAAGAATTGTAGCGGGAACCATCGGGCGCGTCGGAACTCTTTACACCATTTCGCTTCGTGCAATTGATGTTCAGACCGGCAACATAATCAGTTCAATAAATGTTGACTGCCCAAATGGAACAATCGAGGATGTTGCCACAAAAACGGTTAGAGACGCCGCAGAAAAGCTCGCTCAAGGATCACAGAGTGAGATAGTTGCACGTGGGCTTTCGGGGAAAACAGGGGACGTTTTCCTTGCAACAAGCGAAGTTGGCGCAGATATTGACATCGATGGCGAGCGTTGGGGCGAAAAAACGCCTTGTACACTAAAAGGCATCCCCGCTGGCGATCATGTTTTCACCGCAAAGAAAAACGGCCTAATTGGTGTCAAGAAAATGCACCTCTCCCCGGACGATATTGTGCAGGTGTTTATCCAACTTGCAAAACCGACCGGATCAATCAAGATATTTTCCGATCCAGTTGGCGCGTCAGTATTGGTTGACAACAAGCCGATAACGGGCGTCACGCCGTTGAAGGTCGATAGCCTCGACATGGGCAAACACGTTGTGGTCGTTGATAAAAAAGATTTTGTCCACGAAATAATCAGCGTCGAAATAAGCCCTGAAAATTCATCGCAGTCTTTTTCACCGACACTACTTCCTGCGGCGTATGTGGTTATCGATCCGAGACCACGGGCAGACAGCGTTAATATCCTCGTGTCAAAAAGGGATGGATGGGAAAGTATTCCGCCATATGATACAGCAAAGGTCGTTGCCGGAAAAGTGTTCCTGGAGACATCTGCTCATGCGAAGGCAACCAAGTACGACACGCTTTCACTAAAAATGGGAGAATTTCTTTCTTTTCGTCCGAGTTTAAGGCCAAATAAAAAGGCCAAAGTCCAGCTGAAGGTTTTCAGATTGGCGACATTTGGGACATTGACTCTTGGTGGTTTTGTGGGTGGCTTGATGTTTAACAGTGCGGTCAAGTCTCATACCGGCAACGCAAATGATGCCTATGCCGCATACAACATCGCGACAGATTCGACATCTGCAGAACGCCTTCGCAACGAAAGCACAGATCAAACAAAAAAGGCAAAAGCCGATTCGATAATCAGAAATGGTTTGTATGGCGCTGGGGCGTTGTTTGTTTGTCTGTTCGGAATATCAATCCCGTTTTAAGAGGTAATTTAGTAATGAAAAATCTTGTTAAAAATATACCTGTTGCATTAGGTTTTTTCGTGGCGCTGGCAATTGGCTTGATCACTTGCGCGAAAGCCCCGTCGCCTTTCGAATACAATAACCCGGCAGATCCGCAAAACTGGAAGACACCGACATTTATTGTACAGCCAATGGCTTCGCAGCAGGTGGCAATCGGAGCAGCGTTTACACTGACAGCATCAGCCGATGCTGTTCCAGCCGTAAGTTCTTATCAGTGGTACAAGGATTCTAAGATCATTCCCAATGAAACCCTGACGACTTATTCTGTTGCATCTGCTACGCTCGGTGATGTCGGGGCATATTTCTGCATTGCATCCGGTACAAGTGGAATAGATACCAGTACTGTCGGAACGATCTCTGTTTATGATCCCAACAACCCTTTGGCCGCTCCAGCCTTTACGCTTCAACCGATTTCGCACAATGTCTGCTATAGCGATTCGGCAATGTTCACTGTGGTCGCCAATGGTAATCCGTCTCCTTCACTTCAATGGAAGAAGAATGGATTCGATATTCCTGGTGCGGTATCTGCGATACTGGTTCTGCCAAGTACTATTAAATCTGACAATGGATCATACACATGCGCGGCAACAAATTCGCAGGGATCGGCGGTCTCTTCTGCGGCGATTCTATCGGTAGATTCTTTCACTATTTCATTGACGGCCGGTGGTGGCGGCAGCGTTAAAAAAGCTCCTGACAAGCCTCTTTATAAAACCGGAGACAAAGTCTGGATAATTGCAATTCCGGATACCAATAGCGCATTTTCCAGCTGGTCCGGCGACACTACAAATACAAATGATTCAGTTGAAATAACCATTTCAAAAAGCATATTTGCAACTGCCTCTTTCGTGGTAAGGCCACTTCTACTCTCATATGACGGCAATGGTAATACCGGTGGAACAGTTCCTGACTCGAGAGCGTTGGCATCAGGGAGTGACGTTTATGTGAGTGGAAACACGGGAAATCTGACCAAGTCCGGATATGCTCTGAAATGTTGGAATACCAAAAGCGACGGAACAGGAACTGACTATTCGTTTAATCATTTACTGTTCATCTATAGCGATATAAAGTTGTACGCAAAATGGGCGAAGCTTTCACAAATCTTTTATTCCGGTAACGGGAATGAATCC
>CAIOZP010000249.1 GCA_903862805.1 uncultured Fibrobacterota bacterium | reverse complement strand
ACAAACGGGAAGCTGGCCTTTACTGTACGTAGAATTGCAAGAAAGTCATAACGATAACTTATTGTTGTCGCCGATGCGGTAGGAGCATGCCCTTTCAATTTGTTGAAGGCAGCGTCGAGTGTGTTCCATACCAGCTGACGGGTAGCAGTAACATTACCAGCAGCAGGATCGTAAAAATGCAGCATCAATCCGCCATTACCCTGTGCCGCGACGGTTCCGTTATCCCCGAAGAACATGTCCAAAAGTTCCCGCTCGGATATCTGGAAGTCAACAAGCTGGAGGTTCGTTCCATTGACTTCATACTGGTGCGAAGCATCTACTTCGGCTTGAGCAACGTCAATGATGTCTGAGACATAATTGCTGTTGCCGGTTCCGAGCAAATATCTGCCGTTTGGGGCTGGCGTATTACTCGTTGCAATGTAGTTACTGGGTCTGAGAAGACCGGCCGCCATGGGAAACTCGGTGTAATCTCCAATGTTGTATATGCAAGTCATGAAGCCGACTCCCATGTAGGGGTCTTTCTCATTGGCCAAGGCTTGCTTCCAACACATGTCGGTGCTATAAGCACACATGTCATAATTGAGGTACTGAACCAAAATGGACAAAACGCAAGAATTGAGTATGAGGGCACTGTTTATTAGCGTTTGCCCTGCTGTCCCACGGCAATAGTAACTCAACATGTCGTCAATATTGGTGATGCCCATAAGAGTAGTGACGTCGGCAGCCGTCGCGAGTACCGACGAATATTTCGGGAAATATGTCGGGTACGACAGAGCTCTATCAGCACCGGTGGTGTTTTCTACCTGCCAGAAGCCATAAACACCAGCTTGGTTTGTCACTCCAACAGGAAAGGATGTTCCAATGCCTGTCTCTTTAGCACCCTGTGCTGCCATCCACTGCATGTCCACACGGAAATATTCCTGTGCCATGGCAAGTGTCATCCAGTAGTAGTCCAAACCCGTAGACAGAAAATTTACAGAAGTTCCGTTTACGGAAAAGGAACTGCCAGGAATAGCAAACTGTATCTGAGTTTCGTCTTTTCCACCAACTACGCGTTCGTTATGCCATGTATCTAAAAACCCACCGGAATAAATGCCACCGTTGACTCCAAGACTGTCGTAATAATCATACTTGTACGTAGAACTGTAGAAATCAGGTACCGCCATTAAACTATCTAATTGTGATAGGGTTATTGAAGCGGGGTCTATCGGATCATCCGGAACACCTGGAGCACCCGTACGAAGGAGAACGTAAGTGTCGGGGTACGGCGGGTCATCCGCAGCATTTGTCCAAGAGTGGGTGAAATTCATGGCGGCACCTGGGGCCAGTTTAGTTGCCCATGCCGGTGCCGTTGCATCATAGTAGCAATCCTGTTCGTGTCGACCATTCACAACTTGGTGTGTCATGGTCCAGCCGACTCCTTCTCCATCAGCAGCGCTCGTCCAATCAAACGCGTGGTCATAAAAACGTGCCCCTCCGATTCTGTAGGCAGTCGGCGTCGTATTTGTCATTGAAAACGACTTTGAAGTGGCTCCTACGCTAACACTAACATCCGCCACCGCACTTCCAACCATCCCCACCAACACCCCAACCCCAATAAAAGCAGCCCGCAACGCCCCTGCTTTTATCCTATCACTCAAATTCCTCATAACCCCTCCTCAAAGAAACCATATCAAAGTTTAAACAATTTTGACTTTACAGCAATATATTCAAAACGGCACGCCCTGTCAGTGAAATAAAACGACAACAGAAAAAAACGCGCGCAACATGCTAACAGGATGATTTATCGAGCTGCAATGTATAACTTTAACCATGGTAATATCGTCGAAAAATGACAAAATAGGTTTACTTTTTTCTCGTCTTAGATAAAAAACATCACACGGTTCAAATATCCAAACCTTTTTTTGCGCTCCGAAGCTATTGATATTATTGACTTTCATCCTGACCTTGGGCCGTTTTAACGGCTTCAGCCCACTGCTAAATTCGTGTTCTCGGCAGAGAACGACATTTTCCATCAAAACCATCGTCCGACGGTTTTTACAGTTCATCGCCGACTCTTTCACGCAAAAATCGACAGGATTTCTTGTTTGTGGATAACTGAATCGAAAGATTCAAAAAGTATTTGCCATTGATAATGCGACAGCTTAATTTACTTCTGTTGCTACAAGATATTGTAAGCGGCAAACTGCTGAAACGCAGTATGTAGAGAAAACGATTTAACAAACATACGTCCTCCTGGAGCAAGTTAATGATCAGTACAGTACGCAAACGCGACGGGAAACTGGTTCCTTACGACAATTTCAAGATCGCCAATGCGATCTTCAAGGCAGCCGAATCCGTAGGCGGAAAAGACTTCGGTATGGCACTCGGCCTTGCAAAAGACATGGAAGCAATCATGTCAACACGCTTTCATCCAAATTCGATCCCCGCTGTTGAAGAACTCCAAGACATCGTCGAGAAGGTTCTTATCGAAAGCGGACACGCCAAGGTTGCCAAGGCGTACATTTTGTATCGCGAACAGCACCGCAAGATGCGCGACGCCAAGAATCTCGTTCTCGACATCCAAACCACAATGGACGGCTACCTAAAACAAGAAGACTGGCGCGTCAACGAGAATTCGAACGTCAACTACTCGCTTGGCGGTCTTATCCTACATAATAGTGGGGCGATCACAGCCAACTACTGGCTCGAGTCGATTTACACCCGTGATGTTGCCGAGGCTCATCGAAATGGCGACATGCACCTTCATGATTTGTCGATGTTCTCCGGATACTGCGCCGGTTGGTCGCTTCGTCAGCTTATCGCCGAAGGTCTTGGCGGTGTTAAGAACAAGATTTCTTCGCGCCCGCCAAAGCATCTTTCGACACTTATTCAGCAGATCGTGAATTTCCTTGGCGTGCTTCAGAACGAGTGGGCCGGTGCGCAGGCGTTTTCGTCTGTCGATACATACCTCGCTCCTTTCGTCCGCGTTGATAATCTCAGCTACGATGAAGTGAAGCAGAATCTCCAGTCGCTTGTCTATGGTGTGAATACGCCGTCGCGCTGGGGTTCGCAGGCACCGTTCACCAACGTGACTTTCGACTGGGTTGTTCCCGACGACCTCAAAGACCAGCCGGCAATTGTCGGTGGTGAGCCGCTCGATGTAACCTACGGCGATTTCCAGATGGAAATGGACATGATAAACAAGGCTTTCCTTGAGATCATGCTTGAAGGCGATGCCGATGGTCGCGGGTTTGCATATCCAATCCCGACCTACAATCTTACCCGCAATTTTAACTGGGAATCCGAGAATGCACGTCTGCTGTTCAAGATGACCGGCAAGTACGGCACTCCTTATTTCCAGAATTTCATCAATTCCGATCTCGATCCTTCGGATGTGCGTTCGATGTGCTGCCGTTTGCAACTCGACAAACGCGAACTCCGCAAGCGCGGTGGCGGACTCTTCGGTGCCGACGAGTTCACTGGATCAATCGGTGTTGTAACGATCAACCTTCCGCGCATTGGCTATCTGTCAACCAGCCGCGAGGATTTCTTCAGTCAGCTCGACCATTTCATGAATGTCGCCCGCGACTCGCTTGAGATCAAGCGTCGCGTAATCACCCGCCTTATGGATCAGGGACTGTTTCCGTACACGCAGCGTTATCTGCGCCACTGGAACAACCACTTCTCGACCATCGGCCTTATCGGCATGAACGAGGCGACGATCAACTTCATGGGCAAGGACATGAGCGATCCGGAAGCGCGCCAGTTCGCGATGGATGTGCTGGTGCACATGCGTGATCGTCTGGTCAAATTTCAGGAGGAAACCGGTCACCTCTATAATCTCGAAGCGACACCTGGTGAAGGCACGAGCTATCGTCTTGCAAAGATCGACCGCAAGAAATTCTCCCGCATGTTCATTCCGGGTGGCGAGAATCCGTACTTCACGAACTCGACACAGCTGCCTGTCTGCGCCACCGACGATATCTTCGACGCGCTCGATATGCAGAACGATGTTCAGCGTCAATACACCGGCGGAACCGTGTTCCACGGCTTCATCAAAGAAGCGATCGAAGATCCAGATGTGACTCGCCTTCTCGTAAAAAAGATTGCCGAGAACTACAACATTCCGTATTTCTCTATTACACCGACCTTCTCGGTCTGCCGACTTCACGGTTATCTGCGCGGCGAGCAGTTCTCCTGCCCAAGTTGCGGTGAAGAGACCGAAGTCTATTCGAGAATCGTGGGTTATTACCGTCCTGTCAAGAACTGGAATCACGGCAAAAAGTCGGAGTACAAAGATCGCAAGACTTACGGCTACGATCTCGACCGCCCGATACCTTGCATTTGCGAGACACAGGTCTCGGAGGTGGAATGCGAAGTCGCCTCGCAGGCCTGAGCGGATTTCTCCATAATTCGTTCATAGATTTCCCAGGGACGGTTTCGGCCGTCCTTTTTTTTCGTGGATGCAATCTGCGATGTCCGTACTGCCACAATCCGGGAATGATCCTCGACGCGGCGGACATTGCCGATAAGTCAGACGAAGTCTGGAATTATCTGGAGAAACGTCGCGGACTGATCGACGGCGTTGTGATCACCGGCGGCGAGCCATCGCTTCATCCGAACATCGTTTCGACCGTCGTTCCCGAGCTACGTAAAATGGGCTACAAACTCAAGCTCGACAGCAACGGACTCAATCCAGAATTCATCGAAGAATTCAAACCCGATTATTTCGCGATGGATTTCAAGACATCACCGGAACGTTATTGCTCGGTGTTGAAAGCCCAAATGAACAATGTGAAGGAACGTCTTGAACGCTCGATAGTAATTGTCCGATCCATGAAGCAGAATGCCGAGATAAGAATCACCGTCGCACCCGGAATATTCGATCTTGAGGATGCCGCAATAGCCGCCGAAATGCTGAAAGGCGTAGAGAAGGTTTTTGTTCAACCTGCGAACCTTCACAAAGACATTCTTGATCCGGCATTCTTCGTTGGTGTAAAAGACGATGAAGAAATAATTCTCTCCCGTCAAGTGCGCGAAATCATCGCGCCAAATGTCGGCACCTGCATAGTTCGCGGCGACGGCGCCGAAGATCGGAATTTTGTCGGACTCGGTTGATCGACCGCTTGGTCATTGTCTTTGAATCCTCTCGAACATATCCGCAAATCAGCCACTACCCCACCCCGCAAAGTAACTCGCCTTTCGGAAATATCTTCCACGACTTCCGGCAAAGTATTCCTGTCTCAGTATCGCTTCAGCTTTCACTTTAGCCATAAGGCACCGTTTTGCAAGGTGGCACATTGATTGCGTTCGACCGATTTGCTAAATGGAGTGAATCATGGTTGATGCCAGCGGAAAAGTAACAGCGGCGAAAGCGGGTGGAAAGGTAAACGACCCCGCAAAGCTCAAGCAGCTCAAAGATGCCGCTGATCAGTTCGAGTCGATTTTCGTCAACATGATGATGAAATCGATGCGCGGAACCGTCAGCGCCACCGAAGGCGAAGATGGCGGACTTTTCGGCAATTCGATTGGCGAACAGATGTACACCTCCATGCTCGATGAACAATACAGCAAAATCATGTCGGGAAGCGCCGGTTTCGGCCTTGCCAAACAGATTGTGAGCCAGGTGGCCGAGCAGGAAAACCTCGACACGACGTCGCTGAATGCACTTCCGCAAAAACAAGGCGCGCTTGATCTTCTGCGAAGCTGGAATCCGCTCGGAACAACCGGCAGCGCCAACCAGTACAAATCGCACATACTTGATGCGAGCAAAACCTACGGCGTCGATCCATCGCTGATACAGGCAGTGATCATGCGTGAATCGGCCGGAAACTCAAAGGCCATCAGCACCGCCGGAGCCAAAGGACTGATGCAGCTGATGGACAGTACCGCGACCGACATGGGTGTCGAAAAGGTTTTCGATCCGAAGCAGAACATAATGGGCGGAACCAAATATCTGTCGCAACTGCTCAATCGCTTCAACGGCGACGAAAGCCTTGCGCTGGCTTCCTACAACGCCGGGCCTGCGGCAGTCGAGCGCAGCGGCGGCATTCCTCCGTACCGCGAGACCCGCGACTATGTCAGAAATGTTCTGGCAACAAAGCAGGCGCTTCAGGCTTCGACGGCCGGAAATCAGTAAAGGACGAATATCATGAAAAATTCTTTTGACTACGAAGCCTTCGCGACACTCCTTGAAAAGGAAACCGAGGTTCAGCACGGACTTCTTGTCGCGGCTCGTGCGATGCGTGATGCCGTGAAGCGTGCAGATGTCCCTGCGGTCAAAGGATTCACCGAGATTTTCGATTCGCTTTCGGGGAGCATGGAAGAGCTGGAGATCAAGCGCGTGAAACTCTGCCGCGAATTCGCACTCGAAGTTTTCGGCAAAGAAGTCACCGTGAAGATCGCAGCCATCGAGAGCAATGCGGGGCCGCTTCGTGAAAAGATCTCCGCCCTCGGCAAGGTGCTCAAGACAGGCGTTGGCGAACTCGTCCGGCTTGCTACCGAACTTTCAATATTGCTTGAAGAGAACGTCGGCTTTATCGGAAACACGGTCAGGTCGATGTGCACGCGTCCGAACAATCTCGGAAACTACGGAGCCTTCGGCGGGATCGACAAGACTCCGCTGCGCATGAACTTCGTAAATCAGGTCGTCTGAGGAGCAGGAAATCATGGGACTATTTTCCTCAATGAACATCGGCACCCGCGGCCTTCAAGCCTCGCAGATGGGCATGGACATAACCAGCCAGAATATCTCCAATGCAGATGTCGATGGCTATTCCAGAAAAGTCCTGAATCTCACGACCGATTATCGCTACGATCCGTCATACGGCCAGATCGGTATGGGCGTGGATGTGGTGAATATCGAGCGCATGCGCAATTCCTACATCGACCAGCAGATCCAGCAGCAGACGCAGGAACAGGGCATGTATCAAAAGATGGACGACAAGCTTCAGTCCATCGAAAGCATCCTTAACGAACCGACCGACAACAGCATCATGACCTCGGTTGACAGCTTCTTTTCAAGCTGGGGCAATCTTGCCAACAATCCGGCGGATCTTTCCGCCAGAACCGCTGTCCGCACAACTGCCGAAACAATGGTCAACGGATTCCACAATGCCGCCGACGAAATGATGAAGCTGCAAAGTTCCTGCAACGATGAAATCACGGACACGGTAGGCAAGATCAACGACGATGTGAAACAACTTTCAGATCTGAATCGTGAAATCGGTCAGGTTGCGATCAGCGGACAAAATGCCAATGACAGCCTTGACAAACGAGACCAGCTTCTGAAAGATCTTTCCCAATACACCGACGTGAGCACCATCGTGAATTCTCTTGGACAGGTCACGGTTACAACCGGCGGAAACATTCTCGTTTCACCGGTTGATTACCAGTTGCTCGAAACATCCAGCACCACCTACAAAAACACAGACGGAACCAGCAGCACCAACGTCGGTGTCAGGTTTGCAACCTCAAAGCGCGATTTCACACCATCGTCCGGACAACTTGCAGGACTTGTGAATTCCCGCGATGTTCTTATTCCGCAGTATCTGAACAATCTCAACGAGCTTGCCGCGGGGCTTACGGCAAAGGTGAACGCCCAGCACGAGCAGGGATATACGCTCAATGGATATTCGGGTGTCGATTTCTTCTCTCCCGGCGCGCTGGACAACGTAACCGGAAAAGTAGATCCGGTTACGGCGTACAACATGTCGCTTTCTCCTTCGATTACTTCCGATCTCAATAATCTTGCAGCTGCCGGCGGCGGTGTTCTTGTCAACACCTCCGAGATTATTTCCACGACTTTCGGTGCGGCGGTTGATGCCAAACTCACACAGAGCGATATCGCGCTAAGCAGCGTCGTGGTCAAAGACACGGTCACCGGAAACGTTCTGGTTCAGGGAACCGACTACATAATCAATCCGGTCACGCGTTCTTTCAAACTGATGAACAATATCTACAATGCAGTTCCACTTTCCGTCACCTATAGCTACAACTCGAACGGATCAAAAGGTTCGGGCGACAACAGCAATGCCACGGCAATTGCCGCGTTGAGCACGAGTCTCACAATGTCTCCCGATGCACTTGGAAATGAAAGTTCAACTTACGACCAGTATTATTCAGGATTTGTCGGACAGCTCGGACTTGCCCGTCAGGAAGCCGACAGCAATGTAACGACGAGACAGAATCTCGTTTCGCAGTACCAGACTCAGCAGGATTCAGTTGCCGGTGTGTCAAGCGACGAGGAACTGACCAATCTTGTGAAGTATCAGCATGCTTATCAGGCAGCGGCAAGAATAATCACGACCGCCGATTCGATGCTCGACACACTGATAAAAATGTAGGAGGAATCATGATCCGTACAACAAACGCAACGGTAAGCCGGAACATAATCGCCCGCCTCAGCAACGATTACAGCAGGCTGACCACATATCAGGAAGAACTGTCCACCGGCAAGCGGCTCATGCACCCTTCCGACGATCCGATGGATGTCGGCAACGACATAAAGCTTCGCTCCAAAATGAGTCAGCTCGATCAGTACAACAAGAACATCAATGACGGCCTCGGCTACATGAAGGTCAGCGACACCGCGATGTCGAGCATGAACAACATCATGCAGAGAGTCCGTGAACTAACCATTCAGGCAGCCAATGATACACTCTCGGCTACACAGCGTGTTGACATCGGCAAGGAAGTTAACGAACTGGTCAAGCAGATGACTTCGCTTGGCAACACCACGTTCAAAGGCGATTATGTTTTCGGCGGAACGCATACGAAAAACCCACCCATGCCACTTGATTCCTCTGTGGCAAGCTCGCCGCAGGATTACGCCGACAAAAAGATGGCGGTGTTCAATGCCGGTGCGGCAAATCCGGCGCAGATCAACGACGGATTCAGCGGCAAGCCGATAACGAGTATCATTCCCGGAACTGTGAAATTCTCTTACGGCGCCGGAGCGGCCCAGATTAACTACATCGAAGGAACAGATTTCTCTGTCGATTACGTAACCGGTAAGATCACAATACTTCCGACCAGTACCCATCTCGGTGCAGGCCCGGGCGGACTCAATGTCGATATTTCGACACCGGCGAATTATCAGGCAGGACAATACAATTTAACCTTCGATTATGTCGGGCATTCACAAGACATCTACGGCAACGACATCGTTCCGAGCGGCGCGATTTCAAGGCAGATCGAAGAGGCGACCAACAGCCAGATCAATGTGACTTCCACCGACATGTTTGTCGATCCCACGACCGGCACGAATCTGATTTCATCGCGTATCCAGCTTGGCCAGAATCTCCAGTACAACAATCGCGCCGGACTCAACGGCGACATAACGAATATCGACACCGGAATGAAAGTGCTTCTGTCGGCGCAAAGTACAAACGGATCGCGGGAGAACAGATTCAATGAAACACTCACCCGCAACGAAAGCCAGACCACCGATACTACTGCCCTCCGGTCGAGCCTTGAGGATGCAGACATCGCCGAGACCACGATGAACTTTACGCTTGCTCAGAACGTTTACAATCTGGCTCTTCAGTCCGCCGCCAAGGTGATTCAACCTTCGCTGGCAAGTTTTCTCTGATCGGCTGGAATATTCTGCCGGGTTCTTACCTGATGTGATCTGAAAACCACGGTAAAACCTGAAGAAGAAGCTCTTTTAGATCTGGCACAGTGATTGCACAAGTACGATTTGCAAGGATGCGATGGCGGTCAGGACGGCCGAGCAGCCAGTGAGGCTGCAGGGATGCAAAAGTTTTATCCAAGGGAGGGCGTATGCCTCGCATTAACACCAACGTAGGCGCGATGATTACTGCTAATGCGCTGAACGCGGTGAACCGGCTTGAAAATGGCCAGCTCGAGAAGCTGTCCACCGGCTTGCGGATCAACAGAGCTTCTGATGATGCCGCAGGACTGTCAGTATCTGAGCAGCTGAATACGCAGGTCAAAGGCCTTGCAATGGGCAGCCGAAATATCCAGGACGGCATATCGCTCCTGAATATTGCCGACGGTGCGCTCAACGAAGTTACCAGCATGGTACAGCGCATTCGCGAACTGGCCATTCAGGCATCTAACGATACCCTGACTTCCAAAGAACGCTCCTACCTTCAGGTTGAAGTAACAGACCTCCGTTCTGAAATTGACCGAATCGCCGGTTCAACGCAGTTCAACGGAATGACTCTGCTCAACGGTGGTGCGTCTCCGTGGGCAGTTGGCGGTGTGATTCACGCCGGTCCAAACAACAACGCGACAGGCAATGACGAAGTAAAGATCACAATCGGTACGATAACCACTGCCAGTATGGGCGTTGCAGCATCGACGGTGACAGATCAGACGTCAGCGGTTGCGGCCATTACCGCAGTTGATGGTGCGCTCAATACAATCAACACGGTTCGCGCCGACCTCGGTGCCCAGACAAACCGCCTTGAACATGCGCTTACAAACCAGAATAACCAGTCAGAGAACATGTCGGCTGCATATTCGACAATCCGCGACACGGACTTTGCGACCGAGACATCGGCCTTCGCAAAAAGCCAGATCCTTACGCAGTCTTCAACAGCGATGCTTGCGCAAGCCAACCAGCTTCCGCAAAGTGTGCTCAAGCTGCTT
>CAIOZP010000248.1 GCA_903862805.1 uncultured Fibrobacterota bacterium | reverse complement strand
CTGGGGTGAGAGTCGCCGAGTTTGAGAAAATCACCGCGGGACAGCACATAGAATTCGCAATCACTGCGGCAGGTGATTGTTGCCGACCGGCTATCGTTGTCGAGCAGAGCCATTTCGCCGAAGAACGCATGGTCGGCAGCAGAAAGAACGGTGACGGTATAAGCATCGCCCTGCATTGTGCGCTTGCTGATTTCGATGCTTCCCGACTTTACGACAAACATCTCGTCACCGGAATCCCCTTCGGAAAAAACATGGCTTCCCTTCGAGGTAGATGTTTTCGTCAGTGCCTCGGCAACAAAAGTCATGGCCGCCAGATTGTCGCTCAAAGGAACAAAGAGAGGAATCTTGCTAAGTACCGATATCCGCTCGTCAAGTTCGGTCTTTGCTGTCATGAGCCGCTCCTTTCGCATGTCGAGCCCGAAACCAAAATCGCCATCGAGTGCTGCTTGACAACATAAGAATCGGGCGGATTGATCACCGGTTCATTTGCGACAAGCGTCTTCGCATTGCGGAGGTCGGGAATCAGCTTGGAGATGTCGGGATTTTTCTGTGCTTCGCGAAGGGCCTCTTTCTTTCTGTCAACGATGTTTCCGGTATTCTCAAGCAAACCAAGAACAAGAGTCGAGTTGACAGATGCGAAATATCCACGAATCTCACCGAAAGTTCTGCCGACAAGATTGTGAGGAATCGCAGCAGTCGCAATCGAGGCGGGGCTATCTTTGGAAAGAAGCGACTGAATGATGTGAGTAAGACCGCTTCCCTGAGATGCTGACGACAGCATCATGCGCGAGAAGTCACGTGAAAGCAGAACTTCGTCGCAGTGCGACAGCCGTAGATATTTCTCGAATTTTGTGTCGAGCAGTTCCGCGCAAACGTAAGCCGTGCGGTTCAGATTCTTGATCGACATGACAGCCATGACGGTTTTGGAATCGATGTTCTGCACATTGCCTTCGGTATAAAAATCGGCAAGCACCAGTATCCGTTTTGCGCCCTTCACACCGGCCCTTACAAGGTCTCGCTCTTCAATAGGTGCACCGTGAACAAACCTTACCTCGCGGAATTCAGGTGCGTTCAGAACGGATTTCACCTCGTCAACCGGAGCTCTGTTTACCAGCACAATACTGGACGGTGCAATATCCGAATTGCGTTCGGCGATGTCGCGCAGAACCATCGGCATTTCCCTTTTCCATCCGGTTATGATGAAATGGTTTTTCATCGCCGAGAAATCTAAAAGCCCCTGCTCTTCTTTCATCTGTCTCTCCAGAAGCATTGTTGAAATGCGGCCTATGAACACACCCATGAACGCGGCGCCGACAAGAATTATCACAACGGCAACGGCACGTCCGAGCTGTGTTTTGGGCGCAATATCACCGTAACCAACCGTTGCGGTCGTAACTACCGACCAATAAACGCTGTCAAGGAATGAGTGGTACTCGGGGTTTTTTTTATGCTCGATCATGAACATGATGCCAGAGCAGAGCAGCACGAATGCAACTATGACGACAAAGAATCTCGCCTCGGTGCTTCCCGTCAGAAAACTGAGCTGCCGCCTGATGTTTTTAACCGGATCGGTTTTCAATCACGCTCCTTGATCTGAGGCAAAATATAACCCGCACTATGGTTTAATGCCGGGTTGGTTTGTAATAATTGGTTCGACTGCCAACGCGTCTTTTCCGAAATGATACGCCGATAAATACAAAACTTGCAGCGGCTATAGTATGGACTTCAAAACGCCAAAGAGCATCACGGCAATCATCACAATCGCAACGCCAACGATCACATTACGAAACCAAGGCTCTTTTCGTTTTTCCGTCCTCGCGCTTTTTCCGAACTCATGTTCGAGTGCATCATTATAATTGAAGTCCTCCGGAAGATCGATACCGTCGAGATAGGTTTTGTCCGACCAGCCTGTTTCATAGTCGGATCCGCAGTACCAGCACGAGGCAGCATCGGGCCGAACGGCTTCGCCGCAGTGAATACATTGTTGCTTTCTGTTCATCCATCCTCCATTTTACAAAATATGAATTTGCCGATAGCAATTTCCATTGCCGCCGCAGTTCCGTTTTTTGCGGGACTCGCATCGTTGATATTCGCATCTTGTCAAGCGGGTAAAAAACCCCTCCGATCGAATGCGGTTCTCTTTCATGCAGTGTCGGATGATCTGCGATCCGGCCTCTCAAATGTCCGTCCGGATGTCTTTTCGGAATTTGTTTCGCTTGTTGAAAAAAAGAGAATCGAAGCTGCAACGGTTTCCGATTTTGTCAATCAGCCGTCATCAAACAAAATCGCAATCACTTTTGATGACGGATATTCCGACATCTACGAAACATGCTTTCCGATACTTTCACATGCGAGATTCGTTGCGACTGTTTATATGATCAGCTCCCGAGTTGGCGGTAAGTCTGGTTGGGATATTTATAGTGGCAAGAAAATGCTTTCATCATCACAACTGAAAGAACTTTCGGATGCCGGTTGGCAGATCGGCAGTCACAGCCACAGTCATCCCGACCTGACATTGCTTGACAAATCGCGACTCGCCGAAGAGCTTGTCCTGTCCAAAAAAATCATCGAAGACATCACCGGTAAAGAAGTGGATTCGATCTCGTTTCCATTCGGGCGATGGAATATGCGAGTATGGGGAGCAGCGCAAAATGCTGGCTACAAAACCGCATGCAGTTACGGAAAAGCCTCTGCCAGCGGGCTGAATGTCATCAAAACAAACGGGACCTATCTCTTCGATTCGGCTCAGGATATTCTTGACAGAACGGGAACAAAAAACAGCGGCGACCTCAATGCACTCTCGCGCGGACTTGTTATGCCACACTTTGCAAAGGGATCGCCGCTTTGGAATTTCAGAAACGAATACCGATTCTTCTGATCACGCTCCTACAGTTTCGGAGGGACATAAACGATGCTCGACGGCGGCAGACCTACTGAGTAAGGCCCGTACACTTGTGCCACCATATCCGGGTTGACGGTATATATGCCAGGAGCCGAGGTGGATCTGCTACCAACAAAAAGCGAAGTTCCGTCAGTGGTGAGATCGCACGGCACCGGAACACCAGCAACAGTTTTTGTTTTTCCCGCAGCCGGTATCAAAGGATTGATCGCACACAAAGAAGAACTGGTATAAGAATCATTAACCACAAGCCAGAGCAAACCGCCGAGGTCGAGCATCGAAGTCACATATCCGCCAAGCGTTGGCTCCGTGATTATGGAGCTGACAACGGCGGTGTTCAGATCGAGCATTTCGATATCGCCGGTTTTGCCAAGGTTGAAATCGGCACATGAGAGATACAGCTTCGATCCGTCATCACTTGCGCACATGGAATACGGATTGCTTCTCTTCAGTTTGATAACCGAAACGACACTGTCGGTCGAGATGTCCACCTTGAGCACCTCTCCTGAATCATTGGTGTAATTCGCATCATACATCTGAACGTCCACGTAGGCATAAGTGCCGTAAACCTTTATCTGATCAGGATGCGGAATCACCGTGGTGGCTCCGGTACCTTTCCGGAAAGGTTTCAGATCGATAAAAGATCCGTCCCATGTATGTGTCTGTGGATTCATGACCGCGATCTCTTCCGCATCCGACAGGGTCACATACGCCTTGTTATCGGCAACCACGCTGATGTCGTGCGGATTGCTCCCCGCTGGTAGAGAAAGCTGTTTGATAATGCCTGCACTGCCGATCGTGTCCCTGCTCATAAAAATTACTGAACAGCCGGTGCCAGTACCTTTTGATCGTTCAATAATGCAGACCTGAGACCCTTCAAAACGTACAGCGGCATCGGAAGACACCGTCAT
>CAIOZP010000247.1 GCA_903862805.1 uncultured Fibrobacterota bacterium | reverse complement strand
TATCTACAATAGCAGCACGACCAATTGTTGCGCCACGACTGACTAACAACAGATCATTTTTTTCAGGATTACACCTTTTTCGAAAAAGAATTCCATCTCCTATCGAAACGAATTTTTCATTTAAAAACAATATACTATCATCGCGAACATCTTTAGCGGATAAAAATGGCATCCCTTCGAAAGTGAAAGATGGTGACACATGTTCACCATCTGTAATTTTTGATGCAAGCCTTTTCAATCTCTCTACATTCCAATGCTCGGGAATATTTCCAAGCCATTCAACCCCGGAAGGTTTCAGCTTTACATGTGGGTCAAGGCCCTTGGTCACCGCACGGTTTATGATCGCCGTTTTCTCTTCTTCATACAGAGTAATCAGCTTTTCCTTGTTGAAGATGAGCTGGTCCAACTCAGCGGTTTTACGGTCGAGGAATGAAGCGATGGCTGCTTGTTCTGGGAGAGGAAAAGATAATAATGGAAATTCAGATATGAAATCCGTAGGCACTCTTTTTTGACCAGCTGCGCCGGACATAAAAGCTTCGCCAACCTTCATAAATATTTCAGATTTAGTTGTGTAAAAAAGAAATTCAGGCAGTGTGTCTGGCTTTGCACGCAATACGTGAAATTCTGTAGAACCAAAGCCTATTTCAGTTTCAAGCTTATTTAAGAGAGCGCCTTTGCCATTTTCAAAACAAGGAGTTATTTTAGCAATTAATACATCATTCTTTCTAAAGAAAGTAAATCCTTTCCAGAGGTCTTTGATCGGCCTTTTTATTCCGCAATCAATTTCACCTTTTTCACTAACTTTTTCCATAGGCAAAAAAGTTACTTGCTCCAACGATTCGGAATCAATCTCCGAGTCTTTTACCGGATTAACAAACGCTACATACTTCAACTTCTTGACTTCCCACCCCTTCGGAATCTCCCCGATCCACTCAATCCCGGAGTCCTTGTAGTTCTCGTAGCGCGGCAGGCTCATGACCACTCCTCCCGGGCTGCTTGCACACTCGTCAGCCAGAAGGTTTCTCGATCCCACCCGCAGGGAATCCCCATGTGCGGGCGCGATATCCGCGGATACCGGTCAAGGAGACGCACCAGACGCTCCGCCCAGCTACTGCCGGGGTTTATTATCTTCATGATCGATTCGATGACCACCACCTGCATATATAAACAGCTTTGCGGGTTCAGGCGCTGCTCAGGATGAAGTTGCGATCCAGTGGGGATAGCCGCAGGGATGGTGAGCCAATTGTTCGGTCGCTTCTTCGGCATTTCCGGTCTGCTGCCAAATTCCCGGTTCCAGACACGCATGTGATGGGCACACAGATTACGCAGATCGGAAAGACTCCGGAACCATGATTTAAGGAGCTGATATTTCCAGCCGAAGTGCAGCTCGATCCGCTTGGTATCCTGCTCATGCCGCAGATTGGCGAAAAGTGTGGAAACTTCCTTGAAGGTCAACAGCTCCAAAGCAATCCAGACCGGCGGGTGTATAGGTGCGGCAGTGTATTTTGATCGATAATGATGCAGGAATACCTCGACGTTCCGTTCCTTAACGAGCTTTTCCAGTCTGCTCAATAACCATCCATGGTCATAGCGAGAGTCGAATACCTCAGCATTCAGATAACCATGGGGTCCATAATGCTCTGCCAGCGTATGGGTCAACTGCGCCCGTAAGGCCACTTCCAGGCGCTCGATGGCATCGAGCAATAGAAGACACAACTGCCGATCAAAGATGTACAAGGCAGAAATGTCATCAAAAGTTGTTCCAGATAGAAAACGGTGAGGTTCCAGACTGGGGGTGTAAAAAGCGCGGGTGTAGGCTGAAAATCTGAAGTAGCTGATATTGGAAAGATACTTCAGCGCCCGGGATTCATCCTGAATGAGCAGCCCCCGTGCACGGAGCTTGCCAAGCTGTTCGTCATGGGGGATTGACGGTTTGTCAAAGCTTGTCACCGGCAACCTCCGGACGAAAAAAACCCGCCAAAGTGTGCATCGTTGAGAGGCATGGCGGGTGTGTTGTCTGTTATATACCGAATTGCTGCGCTAAAAGTAAAGCAAAAAGATTCCGACAAATCAGATTCACCGGACTGCCGGAGTTTGCAAGAGGACAAGAGAAAAGCAAATGCGGTATCCTGCTGAGCTGATGAAACAAAACTCGGGTTAAGGTTCTTTTTCATCCTGATCACAGCAGCACCTGCTTCTCCAGCTCCTGTGTCTCTTCCTCTAGTCTCAAAATATCGGCCTTGATGGCGTCCAAGGAACGGAGCGGCTTGAATTCGTAGAAATACTTGGTGAAGTTAATTTCGTAACCAGTCTTGGTCTTACTATCGTCAATCCAGGCATCCGACACATGGGGCTTCACTTCCCGCTGAAAATATTCGGCGATGGTCTGCCGCACCAGCTTGCCGTTCTCATCCTTACGCAGAAAGGGAATGTTTTCAAAATCCCGCAAGCTTGAATCCGCTTTCGGGTCGCCGTTACGACCCTTGACGACCTTTCCCTTGTCATCCCTCTCCGGACGCTCCACGGTTATCCGCCAGTAGCCGAAGAAATCATTAGGTAAAATCTTACAGAACTCATTTTCCGCAAAGTCGCCATAGATATTGGTAATCAAGCCGATCCCCAGATCATTGCCGTTTTCTGGAATCTCTTTCCGCTTGTTTCCCAAACTGCGAGCCATCTTTTTCCAGAAACGATTCTCCGATATTTCCGGATCATCCTCATCCTTGGCGCCGGTAGCGTTGACCAGTTGAATCTTTCCCTTCCGCTCTTTTTCCTTATGATTGGTCAAAATCCAGATGTAGGTAGAGATGCCGGTGTTGTAGAAAAGCTGGTCCGGCAGGGCGACAATGGCTTCCAGCAAATCGTTTTCTATGATCCATTTACGGATATCGCTTTCGCCCCCGCCCGCCTGTCCGGTAAAGAGTGGCGAGCCGTTGAAG
>CAIOZP010000246.1 GCA_903862805.1 uncultured Fibrobacterota bacterium | reverse complement strand
CCGCATGGCAATCGCATATGCAGCGTCTGATGCGGGCCGTGATGTGCAGATGGTCGAGCAGCTTCATCAGGGCTGCGACCATCCGGTGCGGCTTTCAGTGCCCGAGGCGGAGTACCTCAAGGGATTTATCTGTCGCGTCTGGTGACGTTCACCGCCGCTTCGTGACGCTCGCCGAATCACAATCCTAATCTGCAATCAAGTCCTGTATTTTCGGCCAACGAAATCTGGTTGAAAATATCAAGAAGGGATTTTTTATGCTCAGATTCAGGATCTTTCGAAATGCCGTGCTTGCGGCGAGTTTTCTGGTTGGGGTTGCGTCGGCGCAGTTCAATTGGTCGGATACATCGGTGACGACGGGTGATTTCTCGGCCGTGGCCTGGGGCAATGGCATTTTTGTCACATCTGGAGATGAAAACGGTGTTTTCACATCTTCAGATGGTATCTTGTGGACTATCCATGGCAGGCCGTCCTCTTATCCCATCGACTGCATCACCTGGACAGGGAGCCTTTTCATAGCTACGGCCTTAGATGACAACACAGAGGATGTTTTCAGCTCACCGGACGGTGCCAGCTGGACCCTTAAATATTCGTTCAGCGCAGACGGCAACACCCGTATCTCTCATATGATATCTACACCGACCCTGATTGTGGCAATCAGCGACTCGTGTTATGCCTACACCTCGCCCAACGGTGATACCTGGACCCGTCACACTGTTGACAGCACAATATCACTGACGTCTATTGTCTGGACAGGCAGCCAGCTGATTGCTTCAGGATATACATATCCGCCAAGTTCAGGCGACACCGGTAAAATATTTACATCACCAGATGGTATAATCTGGACATTGCGTTGGTCGAAACAATCTTCATTTCCATCTGCTTTCGTTTGTGCAGGGAACAAAGCCATTATGGACGATGGATCTGGACTTCAGAGTTCAACCGACGGAATCACATGGACCCCAATCCCCTTGGGTAACTACATTCCATTCAATTTCATGAGTTATGTGGATAGTACTTTAATCGGGGTTAGCACTTCCTCTTCGTATAACGGTAGCAATTTCTCTGAGGAAATAAGAATAAATACCTCGAAAGACGGCCAGACTTGGTTGAATAGTTTTGATTCAACAAGCGATAACTCATACATGTTGAAAGATATCGCCTTTTCCGAATCAAGGATCGTGGTTGTGGGAAACACCGGTATTATTTTATCAACGCCCCGAGCTTCCAACCCGATTATCACGACAACACCTCGCCTGGCATTAGGCGGTGTCGGAATCTCGGCCGTCTCCTCTGCAGACAAGAACCTGTCTCTTTCCGTCCACGGATTCAAATCGGGCAGTTCCATGAATTGCAGAATTTTCGATATGACTGGCCGATGCGTCAAAGCACTTGGCACCACTGTGTCTTCAAGGATCGAACTTTCCGTGGATGGTCTCGCTGCTGGAGGTTATTTTCTGCGGGCCGAGGCCAATGGCATTAAGGCAGATTGTCCGTTCGTGATCGAGTAAAAAGCGCATTTACAGAAGTGACGTTCACCGCCGCTTCGTGACGCTCGCCGAATCTCGGTAGCAATACCGGAAAACCTTCCGTATTTTGACCGTAGATTAAAAACCTAAAAACCGCAGTCGCCCGCGGCTGCTTTCGCGATCTCTTGAGCGCCTTGGATTTGCCTGCTTCCTGCGACATGTACTTGGGCACATGCCTCGGAATCAGACAAGCCAATTCATCTCAAGATCTTCGCGAAATCAGCTCCCGACCAACTGCGGTATTTAGGTTAAACCTGTTTGACCAGGAGGATTGATGATACGGAAAATTCCTTTGGTGCTGGCGTTTGCGGCATGCACATTTGCTCAAAATGCCGACTCGGCAAAGACAACGGCGGCCGCAGCGGCGGTTTCTATTTCGGCGTTACCGGTTGAAGCTGCGGCTCCTGCGCTTGTTGTTGCTCCTGCTCCGGTAGCGACACCGGCTCCGGTTCCTGCTAAGTTGGCCGAGCCTAAGGACGACATTGCACAGCTTAAAAAAGAAGCCGCGTCTCTTCGAGCCGATGCGGAAAAACTTCAGGCATCGGCCGAGAAGCTCCAGACCGGGAGCGATACACTCAAGGCGCAAAAGGAAAAGCTTGATGCCATCGCATCACAGCTCGATGCGAAGTCTGACAGCATTCGCACCGGCATTCGCGTGGTGCTCGACAGCGCTGCAACAAAGCACGCCGCCGACTCAAGCTTGAACGCGGGTATTGCCAAGGCAAATCTGAATGACACCGGCAAGGCGCTGATCACAAACATGCGTTCCCAGGCCGACGAACTCGATGCGAAGTCCAAAGCTCTTTCCGAGAATCTTCGCAAGCTCGAAGAGAACCTCGATCAGCGCGAAAGTGTCGCTGACAACATGGCCGACAAGGCCGAGAAGATGAAAGATCAGGCAGAGAAGATTGACAAGAAGGCACTCGAACTTGTCGAGAGCCGCGACCAGACTCCGTATGTTCTGCGCGGGCACAAGATGTCGATTTACAACCAGCTAACCGCGACATTTGTTCCACCGGTTTCAAATAATGACGTACGGATCCTTATGTTCCACGGATTTGGGATTTCGCGATACCTTATTGGTGGCCGCTGGTTCGGTCTTCGTGTAGGTGCCGAAAATCTGAGCCTCAATACCGTGACTACAATCCTCGGCGACAGATGGGCGCCTTCGGTTTCGCCTTATGTCGGCGCTTCACTTTTTTTCACCAAAAGACTTCGTCTTGGTGCAGCGGTCGGTGCTGATGTCCAGACACTGTTGGGTGACGGTAATGTGCACACGGCAGTTTCGCCTTTTGTCAAGATCGACGGTCAATGCTGTGTCGGAAAGCATGTCCTGATCGGGCCAGTG
>CAIOZP010000245.1 GCA_903862805.1 uncultured Fibrobacterota bacterium | reverse complement strand
CATGGCATACGAAAGTCTGGCGGAACTTCAGGCCGATCATATCAGCCACTTGGCCGATGCGCAGAAGTCAGTGATGCCGCTTCCTTCCGATATGCCGAACGCAGCGTTTGAGGTGTTCGTGAGTCAGAAACTGAATGCAGGTGGCGACTTCTACGATGTCATCGAATCGGGTTCCGGAATCCACGATTACATTGTTGCCGATTCAAGCGGTCACGATCTTGCGGCGAGCTACTGGACGGC
The DNA here is from genome assembly GCA_903862805.1 of uncultured Fibrobacterota bacterium. Taxonomy (GTDB): domain Bacteria; phylum Fibrobacterota; class Chitinivibrionia; order Chitinivibrionales; family CAIOZP01; genus CAIOZP01. Next base: position 5,804 of record CAIOZP010000245.1, on the reverse strand, counting down.
GGCTCTGAAAATGCTTTTGGCGGAACATGCGACGTCGATCGATACCCCCGCACAGATTTTGGGCCGATTGAACAGCGCATTATGCCGCGTCATGCCGTCGGGCAAATTTTTCACCATGATTTACGCACGTGTGAACAGGAACAGCAGGCAGCTGCTCGTCGCCTGTGCCGGTCATCCTCTGCCGATTGTATTACGGAAGAGCGGCAGAAAGATCGACTCCTGCGACATAAGCGGTGATGTGGTCGGCGCTTTTGATGATGCCCGTTTTGGAGAATGTACGCTTGCACTCGATAAGGGCGACCGGCTGTTTCTTTACTCCGACGGGCTGCTCGAAAGTTGCGGCGGCTGGGTTGAAGGTCAGAAACGCCTAAGAGAAGCCTGTTTTGAGACCGCAACCTTGCCGTTCACAGATTCTGTTGATTTTATGACAAAGACACTTGTCGGCGACGGGCCGAAATCCGATGATGTCATACTTTTGGGAACGGAAATTTGAATAATAGAAGGAGAAAGCCATGCCGGAATTCTCGATTAGTCGTGAAGGTGCCTGCGTAAAAGTGCTCATAGACAGGAATCTTCTTGGTAAATCTGTTTATGATCTTCAAAAAGCTCTTCTTGCAGAGATAGGAACCGGAACGGATTCTGTTGTAATGGATCTTTTCGGAGCAGATGTCGTCGATTCATCCGGAATTGCCCTGATGATTGCCGCAAGCAACTCCATGAGGAAGGTCAACGGAAAATTTTCTGTTGTAAATGCGTCGGATACCATGATGTCGATATTTGCGAGTATGCGTCTGACCGATCGCATCGACATCAGCGAGCGCAGTGGAGGAACAAATGGCTGATGATCTTTTGATGGAATTCATCAACGAGTCGCTTGAACATCTTGCTGACATTGAAACCGATCTTCTTGCGGTGGAAGAGGCCGGAGCGAATGTTGACATGGAGCTTGTGAACAAGGTCTTTCGTGCGGCACACTCGATAAAGGGTGGCAGCAGTTTCTTCGCGCTTAATTCCGTGAAGGAACTTGCCCACAAGACCGAGACCGTTCTCGATATGCTTCGCACAAAGGTGATGGCTCCCGATCCTGAAATCACCAACGTTCTTTTAGCCGCGTTCGATCGTCTCCGTGAGTTGCTTCTTCACACCGATACCGCTGGAAACGCAGATGTTTCCGATCTTGTTGTCGGACTTGTAAAGCTTGCCGAATCGTATTCATCGCCGCTTAACAGGAACGCGATCAATACCACTGTCACTTTCAATGCTGAGGCAAAGAGCACACCTGTCGATATTCCGCTTGTCGATCTCCAACGTGTGAGACGTGCCCGCCAGTATGTGTATGTGGTCAAGCTCGATCTGGTTCATGATGTCGAGCGCACCGGCAAAACCGTGCTTGAGATATTCAAGGATATGGATGCCACTGGCGAAGTCCTCGATTGCCGCATAGATTTTGACGCTATCGGAACACTCGACGGCGAACTGTCTAAGAAGCTGCCGCTTCAGCTTTACTTTGCCACGGTCATGGATCCGATGGTGGTGAACGGACTTTTCGACATAGCCGACGAAGGGCTTGTGAAGATATTCGATCCTCGCGATCCTCCGCTTCCAGGCGAGATTGTTGCACCGACCGAAGAAGTGGCGATCACCGAACCTATTATACAGCAAACTAAAGCAACAGAACCTGAGATAGCATCCGAAAACGAGGTGAACATGCCCGTCGAAGCAATGGAACCGGCCGCTGTGAAAGAAACAAGGTCAAAGGCGATGATCGACGAGACGATACGCGTGAACGTCAATCTGCTCGAACTTCTCATGAACCTTGCAGGCGAGCTGGTGCTTGGTCGCAATCAGCTTCGCACCGCCGTTGGCACGCAGGATCAGCAGGCACTTGTCATTGCCGACCAGCGCGTGAGTCAGGTTACGTCGGAGTTACAGAACGCCATCATGCAGACGAGGCTTCAGCCCGTGGGTAATGTCTTCTCGAAGTTCCCGCGCGTTGTTCGCGACACCTCGATACAGCTTGGCAAAGAGATCGAACTTGAGATCATCGGGAAAGAAGTCGCCCTTGACCGCTCAATGATCGAAGGGCTTTCCGATCCGCTTACGCACATGGTTCGCAATTCGGTTGACCACGGAATCGAGACTCCCGACATCCGCGCAAAGAGCGGAAAGCCGAGGGTCGGCAATGTCCGCATCGAGGCAATGCACGAGGCTGGTCAGGTGGTGATCGAAATCGGCGATGACGGCAAAGGCATCGACCCGAAAGTCATCGCCGACAGCGCCGTCCGCAAAGGACTTCTTTCCGCCGACAAGGTTGCCGGAATGTCCGATGCCGACAAAGTCGCGCTGATCTTCCTTCCCGGACTGTCAACGGCCGAAAAACTCACCGATATATCGGGGCGTGGTGTTGGAATGGATGTAGTCAAGACCAACATTGATCGCCTTGGCGGAACAGTTGAAATAAGTTCCAAAGTAGGAGAAGGAACACTCTTCCGCATCAAGCTTCCTCTCACGCTTGCGATCATTCCCTCGCTGATTGTTTCTGTCGAAGACGAACTTTTTGCTCTTCCTCAGATCAATATCGTAGAACTTTTGCGCATACCTGCCGAAGAAGTGAAGCGCCGCATTGAAGTTGTTGGTGGAGCCGAGGTCCTCCTGCTTCGCGACCGCATTATTCCGCTTGTAAGATTTGGCGAACTGCTTGGCATTGCGCCGACATACATCGATCCCAAGACCGGCAAACGCGAAATCGACCGCCGACTGTTGAGCGCCGACCGCCGTTCGCCAAAGCAGACAATAGATGGTCAGGTCGAAGGCGGCGAACCACCTGCCGGAGCCAAGTCCTGGACACGCAAGACCGACGGCCGCAGAGGCAACGTTTCGAGTATGCTCGACATCGCCGTGCTGACCACCGGCACACAGGAAATGGCGGTTGTCGTTGGCCGTTTCCACGACACCGAAGAGATTGTCGTCAAGCCGCTTGGCGTTCATCTCAAGGCACTTCACGAATATGCCGGTGCAACGATTCTCGGCAACGGAACAGTGGCTCTTATTGTTGATGTGGGCGGACTCGCAGCAAAGGCAGATCTTGCATCTGTCTCCGGTTCGGCTCGTGCCAAGGCCCGCGCGGCTTCTGCCGATCTGGTCGATACCTCGCATACGATGCTTCTGTTCCACAATACGCCCGATGAAATCTGCGCGGTCCCGCTTGATGTGGTGCGCAGAATCGAACATATTGCTCCGGAAGCAGTCGAGACCAAAGGCGGCAAGCGCACGATGAAATATCGCGGCGCATCTTTGCCTCTGGTCACACTCTCCGATGCGGCCAATGTCGGAACGGTTCCATCCGATGCCGAACTTGCCGTGATTGTGACAAGTGTTGCCGACCGAGAGATCGGTTTGCTCGGTGCAATGCCGGTCGATGTGGTTACAAGTGAAATGAACATCGACACCGAGACGCACCGTCAGCCCGGTATTGCAGGTTCTACGCTCATTCGCGACAACACGACGCTTCTTGTCGATCTCTTTGATCTTGTTGACTCGGTTTATCCCGAGTGGCGCAGACCAAAAACGGTTCGTCCGCAAACGATAGTCCTTCCCGGCGAAGGAAGCAACGAACCACAGTCGGTCGCGGCCTCGCAACCCACGGTTCTCTTGGCAGAAGATTCCGATTTTTTCCGATCACAGATCAAACGCTATCTGGAGGAAGACGGCTGGAAGGTTTATGCCGGAGTCGATGGTGAAGACGCCTGGGAAATATTGCTCGAACACGTCGGCGAGGTGAATGCCGTTGTAACAGACATAGAAATGCCACGTCTCGATGGCCTCGGATTATCGGCAAGGATTCGCAAGGACGAGCGCACGAAGCATCTGCGTATTCTTGCGCTCACCTCGCTTGCTGGCGAAGAAGACATCAAGCGAGGAAAAGACATTGGAATTGATGATTATCAGGTGAAACTTGATAGAGACAGATTGCTTGATGGACTTCATAAGCTGGCTTCGGCGGGCGTGAGATGAGTTTTAAGGTGGCACTGAGGACAAACAAGGTGGCACCGAGGATAAACAAGGTGGCACTGAGGACAAACAAGGTGGCACTGAGGACAAACAAGGTGGCACTGAGGATAAACAAGGTGGCACTGAGGATAAACAGAGTGGCACTGAGGATAAACAGAGTGGCACTGAGGATAAACAGAGTGGCACTGAGGATAAACAGCATGGCACCAACGATTAAATAAATGAAAGAGGAGACTGCCGAAATTGCGGAGTCTTTTTACCGGATATAACGAAGAGAAATTACAAACAATTTGGAGGATATCATGAGCTTTCTTAATGATTTGAAGACGAGGACGAAACTTCTTGGAAGTTTTGCGGTGATGGTTGCGATCATTATCGGGATTTCGCTGTTTGCGTCAGCTACTCTTAGTACGCTGAATGCCAGAGTCAGTTTTTTTATAAAGAGCAGCCTTGCTTCAATTAATCAGTTGACACTAATTCAGGATGACATCAGTTTGATACGTGGTGACGCATACAAGGTGATGGTTATCCCCGAAGAGAGAGAAAAGACCCGTGCCGATATGACAAGGTTGCTTACAAGTATTGACTCCATTGCCTCCGCATTCAATGTGCCTGACAATACACAGGCAGAGAAGGATCTGTTTGGGAAATTTACATCTGTTTGGGGCGATTACAAAAAGGAACTTGCGCCCTTCTTCGACGGAAATATTACTGAATATTCAAAGGTCATTCCATCGTTCAAGACCGGCGGTAATGCTGCAAATCTGCGTTCTGCAGCCAGATCTGCTATTGATTCACTGATTGCGATTCAACAGAAAGAGGCAGCAGATTTTGGCAAGGAATCTGAGACCTCCTATGCAACCTCCACAACAACCAACGTAATTGGCTCCATACTTGCGGTCTTGATTGCAATCTTCCTCGGTATTCTCCTTGCATCTAACCTCGCCAAACCTCTTGATGAAACTGCAAAAATCATGGATCAGATTGCCGCCAACAATCTGTCTAAAGACGTTCCGTCTGCATTATGTTCCCGTAGGGATGAAATAGGACTTCTCGCCAGATCGACGCAGAACATGATTACTTCGCTCCGCGATCTCGTCCGCGATCTGTCAAACGGAGTTTCCACATTGGCATCCGCAGCGACTGAACTTTCGGCAATCTCGTCTCAGACATCTCAAAGCGTCAACCTGATGTCGGAGCGCACATCAACAGTTGCCGCCGCCGCAGAGGAATCGAGTTCCAATTCTGCGTCTGTTGCATCTGGCATGGAGCAGACATCGTTCAGTCTATCGACAATCGCCACCGCTACCGATGAGATGAGTTCGACCGTTGCCGAAATCGCGGCGAATTCTGAGCGCGCCCATGCGACAAGCAGCAATGCAGTGATGCAGGCCGAGGCCGTCTCGGCCGTTATGCAGCAGCTCGGCGAAGCGGCGAAGGAAATTGGAAAAGTCACCGATGCCATATCGGTTATTTCGGCACAGACGAATCTGCTTGCGCTCAATGCCACGATCGAAGCGGCGCGTGCCGGTGCGGCGGGCAAAGGGTTTGCTGTTGTTGCAAACGAGATTAAAGAACTCGCCAGTCAGACCGCCAAGGCAACCGACGACATCAAGACCCGCATCGACGGAATCCAGACGGCGACCGGCAGCGCGGTGATCGACATAACAAAAATCACGGCGGTTATCAACGAGGTCGGTCAGCTTGTTGCAAACATGGCGGCGGCTATCGAAGAACAGTCGGCGGTGACAAAAGACATTGCCGGAACAATCACTCAGGCAACCTCCAACGTT
>CAIOZP010000244.1 GCA_903862805.1 uncultured Fibrobacterota bacterium | reverse complement strand
TTTACCCACGGCAAGAATGGATTTGGACACACAAAAGAAAATGCCCGTCTCGAATTGAGACGGGCACAGAAATTTTAAACAAACCAAATCAGACGAAGTCTGTCAGACTTCGAGGATTTCTTTTTCTTTCACTGCAAGCATGTCATCAATGAGCTTGATGTACTTGTCGGTGATTTTTTGAATATCGTCCTGGGACTTTTTAGAGTCGTCGAGCGAAAGCTCTTTGTCTTTTTCGAGCTTCTTGATTTTCTCATTGCTGTCACGGCGGATGTTACGCACGGCGACCTTGTCGTCTTCTGCGAGTTTCTTGCTGTTCTTGACAAGATCACGACGACGCTCTTCGGTGAGTTCCGGCATATTCAGGCGAACAACGTTGCCATCGTTTTGGGGATTGATGCCAAGATCGGAAGCGAGGATCGCCTTCTCGATTGCACTGAGCAGAGTTTTTTCCCAGGGCTGGATTATGAGCTGGCGCGGCTCTGGCGTGGAGATATTTCCAAGCTGAGCAAGGGGCGTCGGTGTTCCGTAGTAATCGACCTTGATGCCGTCGAGCAGGGCCGGTGTTGCACGGCCGGTTCGTACACGCGAGAACTCCTTCTTGAGATTCTCGATCGAGCGAGTCATGCGCTCGTTGGTTTCGGCGGTAATCTGGCTGATGCTCATAGGTTCATCCTTTGGCTACAAGCGACCCGACCGGTTCACCGGTGACAACACGGTTCAGGTTGCCGGTTTCGAGCAGCTTGAAAACAATTATCGGAATTGAGTTATCCATGCAAAGAGAAAAGGCGGTGCTGTCCATGACCTCGAGTCCGCGCGAAAGAGCTTCGCTGTGGGTGAGCTTTACGATCTTGGTGGCGCTCGGATCTTTTACCGGATCGGCGGTGTAGATGCCATCGACCTTGGTAGCCTTGAGCAGAACATCGCAGCCGGTTTCGGCAGCACGTAGTGCGGCGGCGGTGTCGGTTGTGAAGAACGGATTGCCGGTTCCGGCACCGATTATTACAACACGACCGGCTTCGAGATGACGCACAGCGTTTTCGGGAACGTAGTATTCGCCAGCTTCGCGTATGTCAATTGCGTTCATCACGATTGCGTCGATTCCAGCGGCGCGAAATGCCTCTCGCACCTGAAGGGAATTCATGACGGTTGCAAGCATTCCGATTGTATCGCCGACGGTTCGCGAAACACCTTTCGATGCTCCACTCAGCCCGCGGAAATAGTTGCCACCACCAATCACAACGGCGACCTGAACACCGGCATCGACCACAGGTTTGAGATCGGCGGCTATTGCAGCGGTAATGGAAGGATCAACGCCGAAGCCCTTGCTTCCTGCAAGAGCTTCACCGCTGAGCTTCAGCAGTATGCGTTTGTACTGTGGCGAAGCCAATTATGCACCGAGCTGGAAACGGGTGAATGAAACAACCGTGAAAGTTGCACCGGCGTCTTTGCCTGCGGCATTGATGCGATCGGTAACAGACTTTTCTGGATCACGGATGAACGCCTGCTCAAGCAGAACGCTTTCTTTAAAGAACTTTGACATGCGGCCGTTGACGATATTTTCCCAGAACTTTTCCGGCTTGCCGGATTCTTTTGCCTGGGCCATGTAGATTTCTTTTTCCTTGGCAACAAGGTCGGCAGGAACCTCAGACTGATTGACAGAAACCGGATTGTTCGCGGCAATCTGCATGGCGAGGTCTTTGCCAAGATCAGCAGCGGCGGATGAATCGAGAGCGGCGGTGTTGTCGGCAGAAAGCACAACTGCGGCACCGATCTTCGTTCCATGCAGATAAGAGAAAACCTTCTGACCTGCAACTGGTGTCACGATCGCAAAGCGGCGAAGACCTATCTTCTCACCGATTTTACCAATGAGTTCTGTTGTCTTGGCAGCGATAGTCTGACCACCGAATGCCGGTACCGAAAGCTCAAGAGCAGTTTCAAGATTCGCTGGCTTGCTCGCAAGAATAGCCTCGCCGATTCCGGCCTTGAGTGACTGGAAGTCATCGCCGAGAGAAACAAAATCCGTCTCGCAGTTGACTTCATAAATCGCGGTCACGCCGTTACCGGTAACAATGGAAATCTGACCTTCCTTCGCTTCTTTATCGGCGCGCTTTGCGGCTGTCGCTGCGCCCTTCTTGCGAAGGTTCTCGATTGCGAGTTCGATGTTGCCTTCGGCCTCGGTGAGAGCCTTCTTGCAATCCATCATTCCAAGTCCGGTCATCTCGCGGAGCTTCATTACGGTCTGTGCATCAATAGCCATTTGATACCTCTTATTTTTTTTGTTTATATCGGTTCAAGAAAAAAAAGGCCGCGTTAGCGGCCTCGGTAATCAATCAGGAAGCTGCCTTTTTCACGACACGGCGGCGACGCGGACGATCTTCGTCTTCTTCCTCTGCCTCGCCTTTCGCTGCTTCGGCTGCTGCTTCAGCGGCGGCGGCTTCTTCTTCGAGTTCGGCGATTTTGGAATTTGCCGCGGCTTCGAGAATCGCATCGGCAACAGCTGCTGTAATAAGCTGAACCGACTTGATGGCGTCGTCGTTGGCAGGAATCGGATAGGCAATCTTGTCGGGATCGCTGTTGGTATCGACGATACCAGCCGTGATCAGGCCAAGGCGATTGGCTTCGTCAAGAGCGATGTGCTCTTTGATAGAGTCAACAACAAAAACGACAGTAGGAATCTTTTTTACATTGCGAATACCGGAAAGAACGGAAAGAAGCTTGTCTTTACGCTTGAGAACGGTTGTTCCTTCACGCTTGGTAAGAGCCGCAATTGTTCCGTCGGCTTCCATCTTCTCGATTTTTTCGAGTTTGACTATGCTCTGCTTGATCGTCTTGAAATTCGTGAGCATTCCACCAAGCCAGCGCTCGGTGACATAAGGCATGTTGCAACGTTCAGCCTGTTCACGGATGCTGTCCTTGACCTGCTTCTTCGTTCCGACGAAGAGAACCTTGCCGCCTTTGGAAACTTCAATTTTGACTCGCTCGAGAAAAGTGTCGAGGGAAGAAAGAGTCTTGTTGAGATCAATGATATAGATGCCGTTACGCGGACAGAGGATGAACCTCTTCATCTTGGGATTCCAGCGCTTGGTCTGGTGACCGAAATGCGCACCGGCTTCGAGTAGATCTTTGAGCGTTACAGAAGACATTTAAAAACCTCCGGGTTTTTTCACCCGCATGTTTCAGCGCCGGCTGCGATTCCATTTAAGGAACACCCACCGCCGGCTCCACATGCGTGCTTTGATTATTTGATAAAACGAATTAGCGCTTGGAGAACTGGAAGCGTTTGCGCGCACCAGGCTGTCCGTACTTCTTTCTTTCGACAACGCGGGAGTCACGGGTAAGGAACCCGGCCTTGCGCAGAGCCTTGCGATAGTCTTCGCTCATAAGAGAAAGCGCACGGGCGATACCAAGACGGATCGCTCCGGCCTGACCCGAAAGACCGCCGCCGATAACCTTCACGGTCACGTCGAACTCGGCCGACTTCTGGAGAATTTCGAGCGGCTGCTCTACATCAACCTGAAGCGTCTCGCTCTTGAGATAGTCAAGGAGATTGCTGCCGTTCACAATACGACGGCCCGAACCGGACTTCACTACGACACTGGCGATTGCGCACTTGCGCTTGCCGGTTGCTCTGATTGCATTATCCAAAATGAGTCTCCCTTATTATCAGAAAGAAATGGCTTCAGGCTGCTGGGCGGCATGAGGATGCTCCGCGCCTGAATAAACGTGAAGCTTGGTAAGAACCGAACGACCAAGCGGGCCCTTCGGAAGCATTCCCTTTACAGCATGCTCGACGATTCGAGTTGGGTCTTTCGCACGCTGAACGTTAAGCGCACGGATTTTCTGGTTGCCCGGGTAACCCGTATGCTTGAAGTAGGTCTTATCGGTTTCTTTCTTACCGGTAACGACAACCTTGTCTGCATTTACGATAATAACGTAATCACCGTGATCCTGATTCGGCGAAAAGGCCGGCTTGCGCTTGCCGGAAAGCAGCGTCGCGACTTCTGAGGAGAGGCGTCCGAGCACCTTGTCAGCAGCGTCAACCACATACCATTTGCGGCTGATCTTTTCCGCGTTAACGACAACAGTCTTCATTGTAAGACTCCAATTAGTTAATAAAGCCTGCGAAAAATAGTTTTGACGACGCCTTCCTGTCAACAGGGATTCTGAAGTTTTTTTGTTCTCTTCCGACGCCCAAAACCGACCGGAAAAACATCTCCGCGCAACTTGCGATATCCATTGACCCGATGCATTCTTCAAGCATATCAGCACAGCCACGAACTCCGATTTGCGCTTTTGGCTATTGCCTTTTGTCAACTTGATTTCTGGATTTTGTCTCCATGCGCGCCAATATGTCCTGTAAAATCGGTCACAAATCTTCATTTTACAAGATATTGTGTAACGAAAATCATTAAAAAATTGAAAAAGTGCCTGTTTTTGCGATTTTTTTTCTTGCGCCATTAATTCCCCATACTATATTCAGTATGAAAGGGGTCGGCACGGTGCCGGCTCCGATGTGTGCGGAGAGGTTGTTCTCTTCTTCAAAATTTCAACAGGAGGTTTCGATGCCGCTCACTCAGTCACAGATCATTGAGAAACTCGCTTCGGTGGACGAGTCTCTGACCAAGAAGCAGATCAAGGCGCTGCTTGGTTCAATTGCAGAGCTCGCTTATGCGAATGCGAAGGATGGTTTCACCATTCCCGGACTTGGGAAGCTCGTCGTCGTGAATCGCGCCGCCCGAACAGGCCGCAATCCGAAGACAGGCGAGCCGATGAAGATTCCGGCCAAGACTGTGCTGAAGTTCCGCGTTGCCAAGGCTGCCAAGGATGCGATCCTTGTCGGTGGCAAGAAGGCTCCGGCAAAGAAGGCTGCTCCGGCTGCAAAGCCAGCTGCCAAGAAAGCCGCTCCGGCTCCGAAGGCCGTTGCAAAGAAGGCTCCAGCAAAGAAGAAGTAATTTCAGTACGATTCTATAAGAACGGCCGCTTCGTAAACGAAGCGGCCGTTCTTGTATCTGCTCAAAACAGCTTTCAGTCAGATGCCCGAACAAGCAGCATCGTCGAATTAGATGAAAGGTTTCGTGGCAAAACGGCAACACCATTTCTCGCATCAACGCGGCAAACAAATCTTCCTGATAGAGAAAAAATGGAAACATGCGCGCTGCTTGCCAGCGACGCCGGAAGTTTCAACGAGCCATTAACGGCTGTCAGCTTGACGCAATGCGAACCTGCTTTCAACATTGGCGGTGTCGTCTGCGAATTTGCGCGAATCGGCGTGGCGTCGTAGTCGGCGATCTGTTTGATGATCGCCCAGTTCGAAGCAAGACTCCAGCCACCGGTTCCGTTCATCAGTGCAAGATTCCAAATGCAAAGACTTGGTTTGATTGCAAGCAAATCGGTTAAATGGGTGACGAGATCATATCCGTGCCAGTTGTCGCCGCCACCGGGCAAACCTATACAGACAGAGGTGGAATCGTATCCGAGGCCGATACAATAGTCGAAAATGTTTGTGTAATGGAGAGTCGTATCGTAAGCGTATTGTGATGTTTCGCCGTAACCCATAATATTTATGAGGTCAACTTTGCCAACCCAGCGGCTAAAATCCGAGAGATTGGGGAAGTTGTAAACCCTGCCTGCAAATGTACAGACCGAGACACGTTTTCCAAGTGCGTGCATTGCGGACGACAGATCGACAACAAAGGAATCCATCGCGTCAAGACCTTCAGCGGAAGAAATCCTCCACCCTGCTTCGAAGTCGACATCGACGCCGTCCAGACCGAACTGGTTTACAATCGCAAGAGTGTTCGTCAGCAATGCAGCGCGGCTGTTCAGCAACGCGTCCTGGACATTCGGATTCCAGACATTCCCTGCCGACGCCGTCGAAAGCGTCATGAAAATCTTCTTGCCGTTTGAATGCGCAGAATCCACCCAAGTCGTCACACGGGCGTCGTTGTCATCCGATCCGTAAGTAAGGGACCCATCGGTATTGACCAGCCAGTATTGCAACGATATCGTCGTCAAGCCGTCTTTTACGAATGAATTATTGAAAGAAGCCATTGAGGCCGTATAAGAAGCCGTTCCGTACTGAACCCAGGCGAAAACCTCACGCGCCTGAAGCGACACGGCCGACAGAAGCAGAGATCCGGCGATGGCAACGGCTTTCAAACGAACAGATACAGACATGGAAAATCCTTTCATGCAAGGAACAATAGTTTTGAACTCGGGAGGGTCGAAACTTTTCCCAATCTAATTAAAGGATCCGGCATGTGCAGCAGAAAAAGTGGTGCTTCAGAAAAGTCTGTTAACAAAATAGATCAGATGTATCCGGCTTCCTTTTCTTCCATTATTTCACGGTCGCGGTCGTCGATGTGGTCATATCCGAGCAGGTGAAATGCTCCGTGCACAAACAGCCTGTTCATTTCGCTTTCATATGAAACACCGAAGCGCCGTGCCTGAACGGCAGCACGTTGAAGCGAGATGTAGATCTCGCCGAGCATGTCCGGTTCGTCAAAGCAGAACGACAGAACATCTGTCGCCTTATCTTTGTCGCGGAAATCCCTGTTTAGCTTTTTGATGCGGTAATCGGAACACAGAACCAGATTGATCGCTCTTTCTTTGTCAACCTTTTCACGTCGGCAGATTTTTTTCCATGTCGCGGCAAGCACATCTTCGGGAAACAAAAGCGATTCATATTCCCTGAACCAGAAAACTGTCGTGCCGATTTTGCCTTCTCTCATGACAACCTTTTTTTAGAATGATTTGTTGACGCCTCACATGACCGTGAGTAAAATAGGAAAAATTTTTGGGGACAGTGACACATTTTTCTAAGGATCAGCCATGATCGACCTGCGCGTACCGCTTATGCTTGCGGCTTCTGTCGTTTGTGCCTATGCCAGTGGTGACCGTACCTGCAAGATCAAGACCATGATCGGCGATGTACAAATCGAGCACCACGGTTCTGCAAAATGGATCAATGCGAAAGTCGGAATGCCACTTTCAGAAAGCGATGCCGTACGGACATTCGTTGAATCATCGGCGGAGCTTGAAACCGGCGAAGGTACAATTCTCTCAGTGGGCGAAAACACGGCTATAGAGCTGAAGGTGTTCACCGGAAAAACCGAAGGCGCAGGAAGCTCAACCGTCCGTATTCTCAACGGGTCGCTTCTTGCCAATGTAAAGAAGCTCGTGGGCGCCGGGTCGTCATTCGATTTCAAGACACCGACTGCCGTCGCATCCATTCGCGGAACAAAAGTCGGTTTCGATGTCGGAACTGACAGCACCGGCATCAGCGTTTTTGAGGGGCACGTTCTTGTTACACCGGCCGGAGCCAACGCTGGAACTATGCTCACGGTAAATCAGCGAACCGTTGTCATGAAAGGCAAGACCACGGTGACGGTGGTAAAATTCGTTCCACCGGCAGCACCAACCGCCGACAGCAAACTGATAAAAATCGCCCCAGCTAAACCCGACTCTTCCGTACACAAACCCGACAGCACGACAATCCATCCGAAGGATACTTCTGCGCATCCGCTTGACACCACAACGCTGAAACCGGCGGCCAAGGATTCCTCCACCAAAATTGCTGATACTTCGGCGCAAAAGCAGCTTCCTAAAGATACCACAGCAATGACACCGGCAAAAGGAACAACCAAAGACACGGTTGCGACCGGCCACAGCGACACGGTGCCTGTTGTCCCCGCCGCAGCTTCCACGATGCAGAAAGACACCACCGCGCAAACCACAAGTCCGGCGCTGCTGATTCTGAAACTGAGTACTCCGGCGGATCACTCCACTATTGTAAAACCACAGGTGACAGTTGCCGGAACCACCACGCCAGGAGCTTCCGTGACTGTCGCGGGTGTCAGCGCGGCGGTCGGCGGAGACGGGTCATTCTCCCGTGACATTTTCTTTCCCAATGAAGAAGGCGACCACATGATTGATGTCGAAGCCTCGCTCGGATCTCAAAACAAATCCGTATCCGTAACCGTCACCTACAAAGCTCCAACAGTCGCAATCGGGTTGAGAGTCTCGCAGCCGACCGAAGGCCAGATTGTATGCGATCAAAATGTTACCATTTCCGGAACGATTCAGAGCAAGACGGCCACAATCAATGTAGGCGGACGCGGAGTCGCGAACAGCGGCGGATCGTTCAGCGATGTCACACAGATCCCGACTTCATCGCCTGGAACATTCGAAATCCGTTTCGATGCCACCGACGGCAACAACGATACAACCATCACACGTCATGTCGTTTATGATCCGGCCGGATCAAAGCAATGCAATGTCGATGCTCCGACAGTGATACCATCAACCATTCCCTCAACAAGTACAAGCGCCTCAATCTATTTCACAGTAAACGACCGCACGCCATTCGATGAACTGACCGTTTACAAGAGCATCGACGGCAGATCGGAATCGCAAAGTCTGAGCCCAGGATCCAGAGTCGAGCTTGATCTGACCGAAGGTCTTCACGCCTACCAGATATGGGCCGCAGACAAAGTTGGCAATCTGTCGCCGAAGATCAGCGGATCGCTTTCCTATCTTCCACAGAATCCGGCGCCATCCATCAGTGTGCGGGAACCTTCCGGAGGAAATAAAACGATACTCGTTCCGCCCGGCAACCCAGGCGCCGATTTCGAACCGACCTTCACACTCGAATTCGACGTGCTCAATATTCCAAACGATGACCCGCGACTTGTGGGCGAAATAGACATAGTGCAGACATCAGGCGGATCGTACAGCACATCGATGCGCCAGCTTAGTTCCCTCAGCGATGTCAGCAGCGACGTCAGACTGTCCCGCGGTGTCAATTCTTTCCGCGTTGACCTGCATGACGTGACGGGCAGAATCACTTCCAAAACCATCAGCATAACGGTGAAATAACGATGCTCAACAAATCACTTTTCACCATCGGCGCAGTGCTGTTGCTTTCTTCAGGTGTTTTTCCGGCAGACAGCACTGCTTTGAAAGTTCCGTTGCCGCAAATTCTTGACATTCCGGCAGGTGTTGTTCTGTATGGGCCATTCACCAAAAGCGATGGCGCCATTCATCTGAACGGCAGCGTAACCGTTCCAGCCGGAACAACACTGGAACTTGGGCCGGGCGTCACGGTTCTGGTCGGCGGCAAATACTCTTCAATAACTGTTTACGGAAAAATTGTCGCAAGAGGAACTGCCGCCGAGCCAGTGGTGTTCAAAGGCGCCGACGACTCCATCAGTCCCTGGGGCTGGAACCGGATCTACATCAGAAGCCGTGAACCGTCGGTGCTTGACAATGTGGTAATTCAGAATTCCAACTACGGAGTGGCAGTCGAAAATGCATCTGCCGAGCTGGACAATGTGAGATTCTCCAGAAACTCGCTTATCGCTGTTTCTGCGAAATCATCCGACCTGACCCTGCACAATGTAAAAATAGGACGCGGACACGGAATCGGTCTCGAATGTCTTGGCGGAAGCTTCGTTACTGCCGACAACCTGCAAATCGACGCCTGTCTAAACGGGATAGTCTGCGACAGTTCTTCAAAGCTGAACATGACCGGTGGTAAAGTCGAAGGATGCAGAACCGGCATCGCCGTTAGTTCAAACGCCTCGGTATCATTGATCGCAACGGATGTCATCAACAACAAAACCGGACTTGTATCTCCGCAAAAGATTCCGGCCCGCGCACGGCAGATGATTTATTCCAACGCAACTGACATGACTGTTGACAGCACCGGAATCATTGCAGGAATTCTCCACAAGCCGCTCGGCACCCAAGCTCTCGCATCTTCCGATACCGCAAAATCATCTTCAGCCGCAAAGCCGGTTCCAACCTTTTCTGCATTACCGGCTCCGCGAGTTGCAACCGGAGGAATCATCGGAAACGTCGGACTCGGACTCGACTATTTTGATCCGCATTCCCTTGCTCATCCGCGCGACATTGACTCGGTCACAAAACATCACGCCATATACCCGCAGGACAAGTACGTCGGAGAAGGCGGATACAGCGGATTCCAGCCGCACCTCACATCATTCCTTCAGGGGAAGGGTCGCAGTGCCGACATGACCTTCAATTCAGACATGACATGGAATCAATGGATCGACCGGCCGATCCACATGCGCGCCGACCAGATGACACTCGACATGTCGTACAGTCCGTTCGAGGTACTCATCGGTGACTACACTGAGAATTTCTCGGAACTGTCTGCAAATTCGCGAAAGTTCCGGGGAATCCGTTTCTCCGGCGGCGTGTTCAACATGGGGCGCGGCAATAACCACCTGATGTTCCACCTCGCTGGTGGTCAGACCGAATTTTCAAAAGATGCCGGATCGCACGAAATGGAAATGATAGATACCGTTGCCGACGGCTCATCAATCAGACAGCAGATGTCCTACATCGCGTCGCTTGTCTTCAGGGCCAACGACTTTTTCAGTTTCGGGGCCAAAGGACTCATCGCCCGCGACCAAACGACCAATGGAATAATCATGCCGGCGCTTTCCGATACCGCTGCGCCGAAACCTCTTGCCTCGCAAACCGGCTGCCTTGACACAAAACTTTCCATGCCAAACGCCGGACTCGATTTCTCGGCAGAACTCGCCATCGGTTCAAGAGACACCGTTGACAGCGCGTCCTATTCAGATGTGGCCTGGTACAAACCTTACGCAACAAAAGCGATCACCGAAGTCTTCAGTGAAATAAACGCCAAAAGCAAGGACTACGCATTCATGTCGGATCTCCGCTGGAGTCCCGGACAAAGCGAAGTCAGCGTCGGAGTGACACAGGTCGGATCAGGATTCGCCGCAGCCTGCAATCCTTATCTCGAAGATGATCGCAGAGAAGCCCGCATCCGTGCATCGCGAAGATTCTCCGCGAATTTTGATCTGAAAGGCGGATATGTCTTTGCCCAAACCGATCGATCAAGCACACTCACCCACGATTTGAAAGCCCCGACCATCAACAACATTGCCGATGCGTCGTCAGAGATCTCACTTGGCAGCAACATGCCACGCCTCCGTCTCGACTGGACTGGCAAATACCTCACGGGAAAAAGGCGCACGACCTCCGCTATGTCGACGGTAGAAGATTATGACTACAAGCTTGCATCAAATACCGGTGCGATTGACATTTCGGAAAATGCCGCCGCCAGCCGTTTCTCC
>CAIOZP010000243.1 GCA_903862805.1 uncultured Fibrobacterota bacterium | reverse complement strand
TTGCATGCTTTGGCATGTCGGCCATAAATTCGTCGAGGAAGGCCTGAAGCGTTGCCGCTTCGAGGGTTCGGGACGGATTTTCGACCTCGATAATAAACGCACCATCTTCTGAAACCTGTGCAAATACATGCGTGTGCCTTGACTGACGCGAACGGACTTCGGCAGCGACATGTGTCGCATCTGCCAAGCGGTCGAGTTTCACCTGCGAGCCTTCGGACTGGTAAAAACGCTTCATCGAAGTTGTCAGATGCGAAGCATCAACACCGAAAAGAACGCGGTGGATAGGCTCGAAGATCAGCCCTTCGTCGTGAACGTTGACCAGTTCTACAAGCGCGAATCGGGCCGGATGTTCTGCGGTCTCGAAAGGCGATAAAGTCTTCTTCACATTTTCCCAGTGAGCCTTGGCTGAGGCGAGCGAATGATTTCCATCGCCGACTGCGTAGAGCAGAACGCCACCGCCACTGACATCGTATTTTTCTTCGTAATGCTCGCGAGAAGAAAGTCCAGCAAGTGCGTTGCCCACTCTCTCGACATGTTCCGCTTTGTCAATGTACCAGCCACGGATGCTTCCGCTGTTTTGCATAAGCGTAAAGTCGTAGGCCACTTCGAGCTTCTCTTTGAACAGCGGCTCGATGACCGTGTGATCGGGATCGTCGATCAGCACCATGATATGCGGCAGTTCGAGCGAGGCGTTTTCGCGAATGCGGATACGTGGTGGCAGACGCTCGATCACGGTGCCTTCGGTGGCGCGGCATAGTGCCTGCGTGCCTTTGCTGTATTCGTAATGTTCAAGATCCATCGCAACCATCAGGCCTTTGCGCGATGGAACGTGGCTTGTCTTTCTGTCAACGAGAATAAAGGCATCGCGGGCATCGGCGAATACCCCTTTGTCAAGGTAGTCGCGCATCGTGAGATTGATCTTTTCGATGCGTGTGCCGACGTCAGGTTTCTCAAGCCAGACTTCCGGAAGGATCAGCTTGCCGGTCGAAGGTGCGTTTGCGGTGAGGCTATCTACGGCTTCCCAGTATTCGGGCTGGGAGGTGTACTGATCACAGGCGACAACGGCCCACTTGGTGAAATCGGTGCCGGCTTTCGGAAGTAGAACCTTCGGTACGGCAATTCCGATATCGTCGAAAACTTTCTGCATTGCAAAACCCTTTATGTTTGTAAAAATTGTCAGAGACTTTCGCTCAGTAAATCGGTGTTGAAATTGAGGCGGCGCGCGAAACCGATTATCTGCAGCAGCGTGATTTTCTTTTCCGGCGTCGGGTTCTCTTCGTAGTCGATGCGGAACTTCTCGATCTCGTTTTCGAGGATCGTATGGAAGCGGTCTTCGATCACATTTTTCTGAAGAGGAATACCGAAGCGATCGACAATATTGAGGATGAAGCGAACGCGGTCGCCGTGCTTCTCGCCCATGTCGGAAGCCCATGCATCCAGCTCGGAAAGAAGCGATTCACGAAGAATTTTTACAGCATGACGGTAGTCGAGATCGAGTCCGAAACGCTGTGAACGAGTTTGCAGTTCGAGCATCTTGGCAAAGACTTCATCGTTGAGAACGCCTCCGGCAATTCGGTCTGCTTGAGCGTTGAACAAGCCCGACAAAATGAAGCGAACCGGCCCGTGAAGATGCGCCGGAAGTGAACCATCGATCTCGGCAAGCGCGTTGAGCACATCGGTTTTTTCCTCGACCCACGATAGGTAACTCGTGAGCGCATCGAAGGCAACCATCTCCGAAAAGTGATCGACGAAAACCGTTTTGGAATCGGTAAACATATCGCTCAGTTTTAGATGAACAATATCGGAAGTGTCTTTCGACTGCCGACGTATCTGCGCTGAAATCCGGATTCCTTTTTCATGCGTAAGTGTGACCGTGAAGGAATCGTGCTCGTGGGTCTGGGCATTAGAAACTTCGGCCTTCCACGAGTCGATGCCGCTCGATCCGTCGCGATGCGTGTGCGTCTGCTCGAGGCTCACGCGGTAGCCGAAGTACACAAACTCGTCGCTTGACGTTCCGAGAATAAGCTTGCTTGCTGCGGCGGTAAAAGCGAGCAGTTCGAGGTGGCGCATTTGTGGAAGAACATGCTTCTCGAAAATCGTTTTACCGGTCTGACCGCCTACATTGCTTCGCGCGTTGTCAAGCACCGAAAGAAAGCGTTCGACAACCGCAGGCTGTTCCCCTTTTGTAAAGGCGAGCTGGATCGCGCGACCTGCGTACATCAAGTTTTGTATTGTCTCGATTCCAGCGATATCGCTGAAAAACCATGCGCATGAAGTAAAGGAATACTGCATGAACTTCTGTGCTTCAAGCTGAGCAGAAACAATTGCAGCATCGGCATCGGAGGCGATTTCGAAGCGTCCGTAGTTGGATGCAAATTTCTTTATGTCGCGTGAGTGAAGCGGCTGATCGAGGTGGCTCATATACGCGTCGCGCAATGCCCACGGATCTGGTGTATAGCTCTGCATCATGCTTTCGAAAACCGAGTCGATCTCGCGCTGGAGTCGATTGAGCGCATCGCGGAACGGTGCGCGCCACTGCTGGTTCCAGTGTGCATAGCCGCCGGTCTGACAGCCACAGTCGCGAATCCAGCGACCGGTTCCGTGAGCACAGCTCCATGCGGTTCCTTCACCTGCCGCGTTTTTGAGTGTAACCTCGAACTTCGGCGGATGCTTTGCAAGATACCATCCGAAATTCACCGGAGTGATTCCTGCGTTCTTGGCTTCGGCGCTGAAGAAATAAGCAAGACACATATCGCCGAAGGCCTTGTGATGACCGAATGTTTCGCCGTCAGTGGCAACTGTCACAAGCTCGTCACCCGATGGATGTTCCGAGAAGCATCCGCCGATCTTTGATGCAAGCATTGCCGCATTGTCAAGCGCTCCTTCGAAACTGACGGAACGTGAAAGCGGTTCGTCGAAGAAGATCACATCTATAAAACCGGCGCTCGTAAAAAGTCTGTACGGATGCCGAATGTCTATGCCGTGATCATCAACAATGGTGAGTGCATGATCGGAATGCATCGGTCTAAAACCTTCGGCCTGCTTGGGCGAAAGCACAACGAAGCGGATCCCCTCTTCGACAAGACAGGTGGCTGTCTCCTGATTTATCGCGGTCTCGGCGAGCCAGATTCCCTCGGGATCGCGGTTGAAACGCGCACGGAAAAACGACTTGGTCCAACGAATTTGCGTGAGCTTGTCGCGGCGCGATGCGTGCGGCAATATTGTGTGATTGTAAGCCTGAGCGATCGCATTACCGTGACCGTCGAAGGTATCGACGCTATCGGCATCGGCGCGATAAATCTCTGCTGCAACATCTGCATGATTGTCTTCAAGCCAGCGCAGAAGCGTCGGGCCAATGTTGAAACTCATCCGCGAATAATTGTTATGAATTGACTTGATTCGACCGTCACTGTCGAGGATTCGTGAGCGAGCATTGGGTCGGTAGCACTCGTCGTAAATGCGTTCGTTCCAGTCGTGAAACGGCGCGGCCGAGGGCTGACATTCGACGATGTCAAGCCAAGGGTTTTCACGCGGAGGCTGATAAAAATGTCCATGAATTACACAGTAGCGGTTATTGCCAGTCATAGTCCTGCCCGTTGGGGTATTTCACTTTGTGCCCGTCAAGTCGCTGCATTAAAATGTCAACGCCCTGTGCCAGTATGTCGTCGCGGTTGTCGCCCATATTGCTGAAATAGGATTCGTTGTCGGTGCCGATGCGCGTGTAGCATTTGTCGCCAATTGATTTGGATCCAAGCTGGACTTCCAGTGTACTCTTCTCGCCGTCGATCATGACGTTTCGTATCCAACGGATGCTCATATTCAATTCCCCCGAGGCTCGTCGGTTTTGTTCAACCTCGTAAGATATATCCGTGCCCTTTGAGCGAAGACCGACGCTGGATTTTTCGAGAGGATCGCGACGAGACATTTGCGCCCTTCGTCAACATTTCCACCCGCTACCAGCGCGGTTCCCAAATAGTACCGGTATTCAGGTGAGCTTGTGTCGGAACATGCCGATGCGGCTTTGAGCTGTAGCTCGAAGCGATTCGCTTTTGTCAAGCAACGACCGACAGCATCGAGCAAAAACGGTGAGCGGATCGATTTGTCGATGGCGCAATACTGGGTAACTGCCGAGGCGTAGTCGCATCTGTAAAGTTTTGCTTCGATGCCGCAAAGCTCCGTCATTTCCTTTGGCTGACATGTTTTTACCGCAAGCTTTATTTGCAGAAGCTCCTCTGCATTTGGCCACGCCGGCCCCACGGCCATCGAATCGGCAAGATCCGCCAACGGCGCAAGCGAACCGGAGAACATCAGGCTGCGAATCTTCCACATCAGCAGAAACGGAGTACCAGTTCTCCAGCGAGGTTCCGCAACCAGCTTGTCAAAAAGAGAATTGAACTGCGTCGTATTCGCACTCAGCAGATATTGCCGAAGCAGAAGCGTGTCGCGCATGGTCGGCACGGTGAGAAGTTTGATCAGACTGTCGGAAACCTGAAACGATCCAGCGTTCTGTAGTTCGCAGATTTGCTCAGTAGGATTTTTTTTGATTGATGATGAGACCGGTGTCTGTGCAATTGACAAATGCGAAAGTATCAGTACCGCAACTACCATCAAACAAATTTTTGCTGGATGATAAAACAAATCGCGATCCGATTCGCATTTCCTCTTTGTCAACCAGAAAAACCTGTCCTCAATAAAAACCATCTTAAAGCCCGACCCGTCTCTCGACGCTCAGCGCGTGATGCACAAAGCCTTCGGCTCTTGCGAAACGGCTGATGTGTTTGGCAGATTTCGCGAGACCGTTCTTGCTGATCTCTGCAACCGAAATCCGCTTGAGGAAACTGTCAACGCCAAGCGGAGAAGCGTATCGCGCGGCGCCGCCTGTCGGGAGAACGTGGTTCGTGCCCACGAAATAATCGCCACACGGAACCGGCGAGTAAGGCCCGATAAAAATCGCCGCCGCATTTCGGATAGACTTTAGAACAGCATGTGGATCGGCGGTCATTATTTCGAGATGCTCCGGCCCGACATCGTTGATCACCTTCGCACATGCGGCCATGTCTTTTGCAAGCACAATGGTAATTGCATTTTCACGAAGCCGCTCGAAGATGTGCTTGACAGGAGAGAGTTCAATTTCATCTGCCACCGCTTTGGCAACAGCTTTTGCCGTATCTGATGAGTCGGTAACGCAGAGCGCAGTCTCGTCGCCGCTTCCGTGCTCGGCCTGTGAAAGAAGATCGAGCGCAACCCATGTCGGGTTCGCAGTCTTATCGCACAGAACCGCCACATCGCTTGGGCCTGCAACGGCGTCAATGTCAACACGACCAAAAACCTGCCGCTTCGCCGCCGCGACATAAGCGTTGCCGGGCCCGACAATTTTATCGACAGGCCTGATCGTCTCGGTTCCGTAGGCCAATGCAGCAATCGCCTGCGCTCCACCAATCCCATAGATTTCCTTTATCTCAAGCAGCAGAAGCACAAAAGCCAATGCTGAATTGATCTCGCCACGCACCGGAGTAACCGCAACGATCTCCTTTACCCCAGCGATCTTTGCCGGTATCGCGCACATCAGCACTGTCGAAGAATAAACAGTGTATCCACCCGGAATGTAAAGACCGACACGCTCAAGCGGCAGAACCATCTGCGACAGTTTCCCTTCGTCGGTCTTTATAGAAAAAGCATGTGGTTTATGCTGTGCACGATGATATTTCTCGATGCGTTTTGCCGCCTCGCGGATTGTTTCCTTGAGATCTTCGGGACATGCCTTTGCTGCTTTCTCAAGCTGCGCGTGTGAAATCTTCATTCGCTTTTTGTCAAGCTTGACCTTATCGAATTTTTCGGCAAGACGGAAAATAGCGGCATCGCCATCGGCGCGAACTTCATCAATGATCTTTGCCGCCGTCGCTTCGACTTCGACTGCCCTACCCGCCCGCCCTTTGTCAATTTCGGCGAGAAGCTTTTTACCGGCGGCAGTGTTTGC
Organism: uncultured Fibrobacterota bacterium; assembly: GCA_903862805.1. GTDB lineage: Bacteria > Fibrobacterota > Chitinivibrionia > Chitinivibrionales > CAIOZP01 > CAIOZP01. The sequence goes on along the minus strand of CAIOZP010000243.1, from coordinate 3,393 downwards.
TTTGACAATTTGAGGGCTGAAGCTTTTGGTCATTTTCTTCTTCTTTGGTTCTGTCTGAATTTTATTTATTATGATGAGAGTGAAAATACATGAGATCTGCAAGAGGTAATAAACCGATGCATGAATGAAGTGCAGTATCCGCAACGTGGAAGTCTTATTATCCGGCAGTAGTCTTTGCCGATGACGATGTCCCACACTTGTCAGGCGACCGAAATGCCACGAAGCTCGATCTTAATGAGGATCCTTGACAAGGCCAAGTGAGGCGATCATCGTATTGTCTTGCGATACCGGCGCGCCTGAAGTCGTGAGGTAGTTGCCGGTTATATATCCGTTGGCTCCGGCTAAAAACATGAGAGGAGCAAGATCACCAAGATGGAGTTCGCGTCCACCGCAGACCTTGATGATTTTATTTGGCAGTGCCACGCGGAACAACGCCACGATCCGCAAAAAGTCCATCGGCTTCTCGGCAGGTTTTGCGAGGCGCGTTCCTTCTATCGGATTGAAGAAATTTACCGGAACCGTGTCAACATCGAGCTCACGCAGAACACGGCACATGTCTTTGCGGTCGGCCCATGTTTCGCCCATGCCGAAGATCCCGCCGCAGCAGACCGATAGCCCCGCCTTTTTTGCGGCTCGCACGGTATCAACTCGGTCGCTCCATTTGTGCGTCGAAACGATTTCACCGTAGAAGCGCTCGCTGGTTTCGATGTTGTGGTTATAGCAAACCACACCGGCCGAAGCGAGCTGGGCGAATTCTTCTTCTGTCAATATGCCAAGCGAAGCATGAACCGGCCCGTTGCAATCTCGAACTACATTTGCAACTTTTTTAATTTCGTCGCCAGAAAGTTTTCGGCCAGAGCTAACCACGCAAAAAGAAACATTGTTCTTCTGAGCCTCTGCCTGCGCGGCTTTTATCGCATCGGCTGATACCAGTTCTGTAATATTCACAGAGGCATGATTGCTTGACGACTGCGAACAGAAGGCGCAGTCTTCGGAGCAATTGCCGCTTTTAACATTGAGCAGACTGCAAGGATCAACAGTGTTCTTGAAAAAATGGCGTCGGATAGAGTCGGTAGCACCGAATAGCACCGACAGATCTTCCTCCGGCCATGAGATGACCGTGTCGAAATCGGCTTCGGTGGTTTGAAGAGCAATCGCTCGTTGATGAATTCCTTCGGCTGTAGTAAAAAGGGACATGGTAAATCAATCACCCTTTGGTTTTAGTCAAGACGAGACGATCGTCAGACAACTTTGTCGTGTAGATATTCCGGAGCAATATCGGCTCCGTTTTCCCAGCATATCGTATCGAAAATTGGTGATACGGAAAAGTTTTTAAACTTTGATAAATCCTTAAGAGGTTCGAACATTTCTCCCCACAGAACGTCTTTTAAATCGGCTACGCCAGTTTTACCATCAGAGAAAGCAAGAAAAACTTTGTAGCCCTCAACATAGCTCGCATCGGTAACTTTCAGCATTGCTACTCGCGCCCAAGCATAATCTGAACACCGGTATATGCGTTGCTCATCACGTTCCAGACGCCACAGCCGGGCCGTCCCCAGTGACCTACCTGGAAGAGATTCGGCAGATGTGTTGTATGCGGCATCTTGGCCTCACCATACATTGACGATGCGTTCTCGAATCCGTATAGCGAGCCGTCGGTGTTGTAGGTGTAGCGGTCGAAGGTCGCAGGACTTCCGATTTCCACAGCCTCGACATAGCCCCGAAGTCCGGGATAGAGCTTTTCCGCTTTGTCAAGCATGGCATCGGCCCAGATCTTCTTGTCTTCCTTCCAGCTGTTGCTCGCGCTTGCCGAAGCGAAGTTCATAAGCGTGAGGGTCGGATCGTGAAGAGAACGAAGGCTTATCAAATGATCCATTCCGAAACGTCTGCCGGCGACGATTTCATCAAACATTTTCGTGTAATCGGTATGATCGTATTCAAAGACAATGCTTTTCGGATGAACCTTCTCGAAGCCGCGTTTCATGCCGAGATAAACGATCATGCTCGACACCGAAGGATGAAGATTTCCCAGACGGCGAAGCATGAATCTTCCACGCAGATCGTCGGAGAGAAGTTCGCGATGAAGCAGATATGGCGAGACGTTTGATACGATTGTCTTGGCCGTGATCTCGGTGCCGTCTTTGAGACGAATGACTTCTGCGCGCTTGTTGCTCCCCGAAATCGAAGTCACTTCCGATCTGGTTCTGATCTCGCCGCCGTTGCGTTTGATCGATTCGGCCAGCGCGTCGGCGAGCGTTGCGAATCCGCCTTTGCAGAAGTGCGAGCCCTCGATCGCATGAAACGAGAACATCATGAAATAAAACAGATGACCGCCGCGTTCAGGAGGTGTTCCGCCAAACGGCCATTGACCGCCAAGCAGTCCTTTCAGGTTCTTGTTTGTGAGAACGGAGTCGAGATAACCTGCATAGTTGCTGTTATGAAATTGCGAAACCAGATTCGCGTCTTCAGGAATGTAGCCGCCTTCGTATTTGAACTGCGGACCGGCGATGGCATCGTAAAGCTTGCGGGCATCGGAAAACATGCGGTCGATTCCGGCGGAGTCTTCGGGTGCTACATCCTTCATGAACTTCGGCATGTCGGCGAGATCGCCGGGCATCGCAAGATGGAAGTCGGGTGTGCGTACCGAAAACATTTCGGAAAAAGGAATCGTCTCGACCATTTCGTTTACATCGAGCAACTTGAGCAGATGCCGGACGAATCCCTTGTCGCCCATCGGAACCGAATGGATTCCGCTCTCGAAGGTAAAGTCTCGACGCTTGAAGTGGTGGGCATAGCCGCCGATCTTCGTGTGCTTTTCCAATACAAGCACCTTTTTACCGGCACGAGCGAGGAAAGCTGCAGCCGTAAGACCGCCGATACCTGAGCCAATCACCGCGATGTCAAAATCAGCCACACCGTCTCCATATTGTCAGGCGACGAACCTTTTCCCGTCGCGGTTGCAAATAATCTGCGTAACATGGCGGCCAAGACGCATCACCCCTGGCAATCCGCCAGCAGGCCATTGCCATTGTCCGCTCATATAGAAACCATCAAGACCAGTTATCGTTTTGGGAAGCGTTTTTCCCACAAGCTCCGGTGTCGGAGCCCAGCCCTGATAACTGCCCTTAAAAATACTGTTATACCGGATGTAAGTAGCTGGCGTGGCAATATCAACCACCTCGAGATTCTCTTTTGTATTTCCGAACCTCTCTTCAAGGACATCAATCACCAGCGATGCGGCGCGTTCCTTTTCACGGATATACATGTCGTGATCGGTTTTGCGGAGATCGTTCCAGTACTTCCAGTCAGGAGTTCTCAGATGAACGATGACGGAAGTGCAGTCCTCCGGCGCAAGATCCAGATCAAAGTTGCAGATGCGCACCATCATGTCGG
>CAIOZP010000242.1 GCA_903862805.1 uncultured Fibrobacterota bacterium | reverse complement strand
CGAACGCACAAAAATCCTTAGTCCAAATACCTGTCAAAATTACGTTCAGAATACGGCACGTGGAAAGAGTTTCACGGTATTTCGGATTGTTCCTTATTTCGACATTTCAAAACCAGACCGCATGATTCATATTTATCGTCAGACAAAAACAGAACGGAAAACAATGGACAGGAACAGCCTTAAGGAACAAGTCGAGACGCTCAGGCAGGCCTTCAGCTATATCGACAGATTCCAGCACAGCACCTTCGTGATAAAAATCGACGGTTCGCTTATGACCGACCCGAATCTTCCCATCCTGATTCGCGACATTGCACAGTTGCAAGACATGGGCATTCGTGTCGTGATCGTCCCTGGTACACGTGAGCGCATAGACGAGATCCTCGCCGCGTTCAATGTGGACTGTCCAACGGCGAAAGGTATCCGCATCACTACTCCAGAAGCGATTCCGTTCATCAAGATGGCCGCCTTCGACATTAGTAACCGGATCATGACCATGCTCGCCGAAAACCATGCCAACGCAGTCATCGGAAACTGGGTGCGTGCCATCGGACTCGGTGTGATCGACGGCGTGGACTACCAGCACACAGGCATGGTCGAAAAGGTCGATGTCGATCTGCTCAACAAGGTGATCGAAGACGACATGATCCCGATTTTCCCGAACATCGGATGGAGCGCAACCGGCAAGCCATACAACATCAACAGCAACGAAATGGCAATGGCAATCGCAACGAGCCTAAAAGCCAGCAAGCTTTTTTTCCTGACCGAGTTCGGCGGGATCGCGGCGGGCGAATTTGTTGTTCCTGAAAATGTCTATGCCTCCGACGGCATCATTTCGCAGTTGACCCTGACCGAAGCAGCGTCCTTTACAGATGCGAATCGCGCAAAGCTTCAGGACGATGAACAGGCCCAGCTTGTAGAGCTCGGCCGCAAAGCCTGCGCCGCAGGTGTTGATCGAGTACATATCGTCAACGGCCACGTTGATGGAATGCTTCTCAAGGAGATCTTCTCGAACCGTGGTTTCGGAACCATGATCTACGCCAACCAGCACGAATACTTCCGCGCCATGAATCAAGCCGATATTCCAGGCGTACTCAGCGTCATGGAAGATGCCATGGAAACCGGCATACTCGTTCCACGAACAGCCGAGCTGCTCGAAAGTCAGCTCGACGATTACACTGTGTACGAGGTTGACGGAACGATCCACGCATGTGGTGCAATGCACAATTTCTCCGAAGCATCCGCAGAAGTCGCCGGCATCGCGGTTGACAAACAGTACGTAAAACTCGGCATCGGAAGAAAACTTGTTTCATACCTGATAAGTCAAGCCGAAAAGAAAAGCTTAAAGAAGCTGTTCCTTCTTACCACACGTACCGCCGACTGGTTTGAAAGCCTCGGCTTTGTCGAAGGAACTGTCAACGACCTGCCAATAGAAAAAAGAGCGAATTATAACGAGAAGAGGAATTCGCGAGTGTTGTGGTATAAAGTGCAATGATTGACAAAAGAGAACAGATCTACCCCAAACAAGAAAGCCGCCTCAAAATTGGGGCGGCTTTTTATTGATTGACAAAATGCGAACTTTTTCCGAACGAATCTATCGTCTTCCCAAAGCCCACTCAACAGTATTCCTGAGTAACAAACATCCGACAGTATCTAAGGCAGAACTTCCGGCGGCGAAGAATCCTGCACGCCTCGCCGTTGCTGTACCAGAGACCATTGCCGATCCGGTTTCGTATGTATAGAGCATTGAATGATTCTGTGAAACTACGCCTTTGGCTACTATCGTTGCCGTGGCAGAAGGAATTCCCCAAGCCAATGTTTGAAATGAAGTTGGATAAACGCTCACAGCTTGGAATGTATTGAATCCGGTCCCTGATAAAATCGTATCGACTGAGTCGTAAACCATAATTGTCCCAGCCACTTCCGGTTTGCCAATTGACGTATCAAGAGCGGTCGTATCCGACATCCCCATTCGAATTTGCATCATGACATCCGAAACTATCATCGGAATGCTGCATGACTTGAGCAACTCCACCGATGGAGTATCGAGATTAACCGGACTCGTCACAAAAACGAGATCAACATTGTTCATATCATTTGCAACAAGAGCCGAACCATTAAACTCGGTGTAGGTGCATCGCATCGTGTCAAGCGGTGTCTCGAGTGGAAATGCAACATTACCCACGAAAAGGATCCTGAATGACGAAGGCAGGACGGACATCGTACCGATCTTTATCACCGCATATGTATTGAGCACCACCGACTCGGTACCCGAAGAAGAAATCCATTCAAGTGACGTGTATTCACCAGCCGGTATTGAATCAATCACCACGGTATCTTTCGTTCCATCAAGCAGGATCGCACTTTCACTTCCACGGATGAAAAGCGTACCGGTCTTCCCCATGAGAGAATCCGGCAAAATTATTTGCGCACTTCCGGGTTTCGAAAGAGTCCCTGCAGAGATCACCGAATCGCCATTTGCAACTGCAACACAAACCCGCATACCTGAAACGGTATCATATCCAAGCACATTGTAAGTGCCGCGCTTTACATTTGCGAAATGATACGTGCCATCGTTTGCCGTTGATGTTTCCGGAACCGTGTCGTGACCGCTTGCTGGTGGCATGTGGTCAGAGGCAACAAGCTGCAAACGTACATGAGGCGCAGGCAATCCGGCCGAATCGTAAATCACGCCCGACACCTCTGTGTCAGACGATCCGCCCGCGACCGGCCCGACATTTCTTGAGCAAAGCGAAAGCAAGGCTGCAAAGCCGCCCGAAAGCAACCAAAGTGCAACGCGTGAAAATTTTCTTTTATTGAATATCATCTTTAAACCTGCTGACCGGAAACAGATTGAATGTAAACTG